>JBOGVI010000253.1:0-5980 GCA_050692695.1 Actinomycetota bacterium | reverse complement strand
TGGCTGGCCCGGTGACGGACACGATGACCCTCCTCTACACGGAGGCCTTCCTCGATCCGGCGAACTGGCGGGACGGCTCCTACGAGGAGGTATGGCCGCTGTTCGATGGGGGATCCGAGGCCGCTGCCCAGCAGGAGGGCGACACCCTCACGCTCGGCACGACGGCGGGGGACCGGTTCGAGAAGGTGGACCTGCCGAAGGGCAAGCTCACGGTGAAGGTCCTCCTCGACGAGGCTGACGAACCGGCCACGGCGGTCGCCATCGTGACGTTCCAGGCCGTGGCCACCGGGAGCGACGGCACCGACACCCTGATCGTGAGCACCGGCCAGTACTTCCTGCGCGAGACGTCGGAGGGATGGCTGGTCTACTCGTTCAGCGTGTCCCGAGACGATCAGACCAACGTGTCCGAGCCTTCCCCCTCGAACATCCCGGTGGCCACGTGACGGGCCGGATCGTCATCGCGTTCCTGGTGCTGGGGGCGTGGATCGCCGGTTCGACCCTGGGCGCGGTGGGCCAGCCCCAACCCGCCGAAGCGAGGCCGCTGCTCCAGATCGGCGCGGCCCACGCCGATTACGTCCCGGCCATCGACGGCTCGGACCCCATCTTCATCCTGTTCCTGGGAAGCGACGCCCGCCCCGGGGAGTCCGTCGACGGCGCCCGGACCGACTCGATCCACCTCATCGGGATCAACCCGGCCAAGCACCGGGCAGCCATCGTCGGCTTCCCTCGCGACGCCTGGGTGGAGATCCCCGGCCTCGGCTCTCAGAAGATCAACACCGCACTGTTCTACGGGGGCCCCGACCTCGTCGTGGCGACCGTGGAGAACCTCACCGGCATCAGGATCGACTACTGGGCGCTGACCTCGTTCGAGGGCATCAGGACCATGGTGAATGGCATCGGCGGCCTGGTGATCGACGTGCCGCTCCCCATGTACGACTCTGCCTCTGGCTCGAACTTCGATCCTGGGCGCCAGCGCCTGGACGGCGGGGACGTGCTGTCGTTCAGCAGGGATCGCCACAGCCTCCCGACGGGTGATTTCGGCCGGTCCGAGAACCAGGGCCAGGTGGTCGTCGCCGCCCTGGCCAAGTTCCGCAAGGAGTTCACCTCAGACCCCAGCCGGCTGTTCACGTGGGTCGCGGAAGGCCTCCGCAACGTTCAGACCGCCGTGCCACTCGATCAGGTCCTGTCGCTCGCGTTCACCTGCACCACGATCGACCCCGAGCGCGTCGAGAACCTCGTCCTGCCCGGAAGCACAGGAATGGCCGGCGGTACCTCGGTCGTGTTGCTGAGCAGCCAGGCCCAGGCCATCTTCGCCGATATGCGGGCGGACGGGCTCGTGGCGACGAAGAACCTTCCGCCCAGCCCGAACGGCCTGCGCGACTAGCGATCCACGCTCGGGCGGCGGTACCTTGGTGCGCTCGACCAACGCCGAGGAGGGTTCGTGACCACTCTGCGCGAGGAGCTCCGGGACGTTCATCCGGGCCGGCAGCGCCTCTCGCTCATGCTCGCCTTTGCCGCCACCGTGCCCGGGGTGTCGCTTCGCGTGAGCGGCGCGGACGTCGCCCACCCCGTGGCCGCCCTCCTGTACGGCCTGGCCATCGTGGGCGCGGCGTTCCTGCTCTCGTGGGCCGCGGAGGTGGCCCAGCTCGACATCTCGGCGGGGCTGGCCATCGCCGTGCTGGCCTTCATCGCCGTGCTCCCCGAGTACGCCGTGGACATGGTGTTCGCGTGGAAGGGTGGGAACGCGGTCGAAGCCTACTTCCCGGGTTGCCACCCACCCGGGGCTCCGGGGGAGTCGGCCTGCTCGCTGGCGCTCGCCAACATGACCGGCGCCAACCGGCTGCTGATCGGGATCGGGTGGTCGATGGTCGTCTTCATCGCCTGGTACCGGTGGCGGAAGCGGGGACGGCCCCAGCGGGAGATCCGGCTGGAGCGATCCCACTCGGTCGAGGTCTCGTTCCTGGCCCTGGCCACGGCGTACTCGCTGACCCTGCCGCTCAAGCACTCGATCACGCTGATCGACGCCGCAATCCTCGTGGCGATCTTCGCGGCGTACACGGTTCGGATCTCCCGGGCCCCGGCCGAGGAGCCCCATCTTGTTGGCCCGGCCCGCTACCTTGCCACGTTCTCGCAGCGCCTACGGCGGGTCTCGGTGGTCGGGCTGTTCGTGGTCGCCGCGGCCATCATCCTGCTCTCCGCCGAGCTGTTCGCCGAGGCGCTGGTGGACACCGGGCAAGAGTTTGGGATCAGCGAGTTCCTCCTCGTTCAGTGGCTGGCGCCGCTCGCCTCGGAGACCCCGGAGCTGCTGGTGGCCGGGCTGTACGCCTGGCGGCTGAACACGAACGCAGCCCTGGGGACGCTCGTTTCCTCGAAGGTGAACCAGTGGACGCTGCTGGTGGGGACCCTGCCCGTGGTGTTCGCCATCGCCCTTGGTGGCTTGCACGGGCTGCCCGTGGATGCCCACCAGCGCCAGGAGCTGTTCCTCACCGCGGCCCAGTCTTTCTTCGCCCTGGCGGTCCTGGCGACGCTCTCCATCAGCACCCGGGAGGCGCTGATGCTCTTCTCGCTGTTCTGGGCGCAGTTCGTGATCGGCGCCGTCGTCCCCGAGTCGGTGGGCGGGGTCGAGCGCGTGATCGTGGCCGGGGCCTATCTGGTCCTGGGGGCGGCCATGCTCCTCCGCGATCGCGCGCGCGTCGGCCCGCTGCTGAAGGACGGGTTCCGCACCCCGTACCACGTTCTGAACGGCGAACCCTGACGGGCTCCGCGGCTACCATCGCGCCGTGGATCCCCGGGCGTTCCTGGCCTCCGTAGCCGGCGACGAGTCGCTGGCACACGTCCGCGAGCTACCGGCCCGGCCAACCGTGGTGGGGCCGTTCCCGAAGGACCTCCCTGACGTACTGGTCGACCGCCTGGCGCTCCTCGGGGTGGAAGGGCTGTACCGGCACCAGCGCGAGGCTCTGGAGGCCGTGCGGAGTGGGCGGAACGTGGTCATCGCCACCGGCACCGCGAGCGGCAAGACCCTCGTCTACAACTTGGCCTTCGCCGCCGGGGCCCTGGCCGACCCGAAGCGCACGGCGCTTTACTTGTTCCCCACCAAGGCCCTGGCCCGAGACCAGCTCCGCCAGGTCCGGGATCTGAAACTCCCCCAGGTGAAGGCGGCCGTGTACGACGGCGACACGCCCCGGGCCGAGCGCCCGCTGATCCGCCGGAACGCGAACCTCGTGATGTCGAACCCGGACATGCTCCACGCGAGCATCCTGCCCGATCACCCCAGGTGGGCCGACTTCTTCCTCCGCCTGTCGCTGGTCGTGGTGGACGAGGCGCACGTGGCCCGAGGGGTGTTCGGCTCGCACGTGGCCATGGTGCTTCGGAGGCTCCGGCGGCTGGTGGCCCACTACGGGGGCGATCCCCGGTTCGTGTTGGCCAGCGCGACCGTGGGGAACCCGGCCGAACTGGCGGAGCGCCTGGTGGGCATGCCATTCGACGCCGTCACCGACGACGCCTCTCCCTCCGGCGAGAAGCTGTTCGCGCTTTGGAACCCGCCGGTCTTGGACGAGGAGTCGGGGGCCCGGCGGAGCGCGCTCACCGACGCCTCGATGCTGATGGCTCGGCTGGCGGAGGACGGCGTGAGGTCGATCGGCTTCGCCCGGTCCCGGCGCGCCGCGGAGCTGCTGGCCGAGTTCGCCCGCCGCGAGCTCCCCGGCGGGCTGAAGGCCAGGGTCAAGTCGTACCGGGCGGGCTACCTGGCGGCGGAGCGTCGCGAGCTGGAGCGCCAGCTCTCGAACGACGAGCTGGTGGCGGTGGCGTCGACGTCGGCCCTGGAGGTGGGGATCGACATCGGCTCGCTGGACGCGGCCATCCTGGTGGGCTACCCGGGGACGAGGGCCTCGATGTGGCAGCAGGCCGGCCGGGCCGGGCGGCGGGAAGAAGGCTCGCTCGCCGTCCTGGTGGCTCAGGACGACCCCCTGGACCAGTACCTGGTCACGCACCCAGCCGACCTCTTCGACAAGCCGCCCGAGGCCGCGGTCATCGACCCCTCGAACCCGTTCATCTTGGAGCCGCACCTTTCGTGCGCCGCGCGCGAGTACCCGCTGTCACACGAGGAGCTGGCGTTCTTCGGACCCGAGGCGGTGCATGCGGTGGAGCGATTGGAGGAGCGAGGCGGGCTGGTCCGCCGCCGCGGCCTGATCCATAACAAGGGCCGGGAGTCGCCCCACCGGGCGGTGGACATCCGAAGCGCGTCCGGGCACCTGTTCTCCATCGTGATCGAGGAGACGGGCGAGCTGCTCGGGACGGTGGACGAGTCAAGGGCCTACTACCACGTGCACCCGGGAGCGGTGTACCTCCACCAGGGGGAGCAGTTCGAGGTGACCGAGCTCGATCTGGCCACACGGGTCGCGCTGGTCACGCGGTCGGACCCCGACTACTACACGCAGTCCCGCGACATCACCGACATCGAGGTCGTCGAGTCCTTGGAGGAGTCCGCGACCGACGTCGTCCCGGGCTTCTACGGGACGGTCCGCGTGACGAACCAGGTGGTCGGGTTCGTCCGCAAACTGGTGGCGACCGGCGAGGTCCTCGACACCGTCGCCCTGGCGCTGCCCCCGCAGACCCTGGAGACGAAGGCGGTGTGGTGGGCCATCCCGCCCGACGTGATCGAGCGCGCGGCGATCAAACCATCGGACCTGCCCGGCGCGGCACATGCCGCCGAGCACGCCGCCATCGGGTTGCTCCCGCTGGTGGCCACGTGCGACCGGTGGGATGTGGGAGGCGTCTCCACCGCCCACCACCCCGACACCGGCTCGTGCGCCATTTTCATCTACGATGGCTACCCCGGCGGCGCGGGGATTGCGGAGCGTGGGTACCGTTCTGCCCCAAGGCTCCTGCGGGCCACCTTGGAGACCATCCGGAACTGTCCGTGCTCCCACGGGTGTCCCTCCTGCGTGCAATCGCCGAAGTGCGGCAACGGCAACGAGCCGCTGGACAAGGCCGCAGCCATCGCGCTGCTCGCCGCCATGCTGGGGATGTCGTGGGGATGACGCGGGCCCGGTATATCGCGGTGTGCGGACCGGGCAAGGCGAACGACCAGGAGGCCGCGTGGGCAGAGGAGGTCGGCCGCCTCATCGCGCAGGCCGATGTCGTGTTGGTCTGCGGCGGGCTGGGCGGCGTGATGGACGCGGCCGCTCGGGGGGCCGAGTCCGTCGGCGGCGTCTCCGTCGGGCTCCTGCCCGGCGAGGAACGCGACGAGGCCGGCCCGCATCTCACGGTGGCCGTCCCCACGGGCCTGGGGGAAGCCCGAAACGCGCTCGTGGTCCGGGCGGCGGACGCCGTCATCGCCATCTCGGGCGAGTTCGGCACGCTCTCTGAGATCGCGCTGGCCCTCAAGATGGGCAAGCCCGTGGTTGGCCTTTCGACCTGGGAGCTGGCCAAGGGCGGGCGGGCCGTTCATGCCATCGTCCGCGCCACGACACCCGAGGAGGCGGTCAAGGCGGCGCTTGATGCCATCGAGGGGCGCACGTCGACATGAGGTGGTGCAAACGCTGTAGGTCAACAGGAGGTTGACTCTCGACCAAAAGGCTCCTCGCCCTCCATGGCGATGAACCCGTCCAGCTCGGCAGGCTCGTACACCACGCCGTGGCCGACCACGATCTCGTCGCCCCACCGCTCCCGGATGAGGTCGCGGACCTACTCCCGGTCCTCGTCGCGGACCAGGCGAACCTGGAAGGTCACGCGGGCGCCCCGCGGCCGAGCACCCGCCCGGCCACGCGCATCACGGCCCGCCTCTCACCCGGCTTTAATCCCACGGCCACCAGGGAAGCCGCGTACGCGACCCCACCCACCAGCAATGACCCAGCCAGGTCGATCAGCCACCGCTCGCCCGGAAGCACGAGGTGCGTCGCCGCCATGGCCGCGCCCCCGACCGCCGCCGGGACAGCCAGCCGCAGGAAGTCGCGGTCGAACGGCCAGATGCCCAGGAACC
>JBOGVI010000252.1:0-10834 GCA_050692695.1 Actinomycetota bacterium | reverse complement strand
TGTCTCCTGAGGCGCTCACCGCAACGCTGAGCGTGCGCGGCACGGCACGGTACATCTCGCCGGAACAGGCGGGAGGCGACCGCGTCGATAATCGAGCGGACCTCTATTCGCTGGGCTGTGTGCTGTTCGAGATGCTCACCGGCCGGACGCCGTTCGAGGGAGACCTTGCGGCACTCTCGTACGCGCACACGCACACACCGGCACCTCGTGTTCGCTCCATCGACCCCGCGGTTCCGGCCGCGATGGACGAGCTCGTCGCCGCGCTGCTCGAGAAGGATCCCGCCGACCGTCCGCAGACCGGAGACGACGTGCGGAGGTCTCTTGACGCTGCCATGAGGCAAGCCGCAGGCACGCAGACCGCTCCGATGGTACCGGTGCCAGCTGCACCGACCCGTCGGCTGCCCGTGACCGAGCGGGTGAGGCCGGCAGCGAGCGCGGCCGCGAAGCCGGAGGGAACCATGGGTGCCAGAATGAAGGCACGTTCTTGGTCGACGCTTCCCGGTCGGATAACGATCGCCGCTCTCCTCATCGCTGTGGGTGGGCTGGTTGGCGCACTCTATGCGACGGGAGTTATCGGGTTTCGGCCGACTGCGTCCCCAATGACTGCGGGCCCAACGACTTTAGACCCCACGACCACAGAACCCAGCACACCCCAGCTAGTGAGGCCGGCTGCGAACGAAGTGATTCCGCAAAACGACTCCACGATCGGGTGCCCCTTCGATCCTGCGGGCGGATATGGATTCCGGATCTTGTTTGACTGGACGGATTCTTCGTCTGACGTGGCGATTGAGGGTTATGAGATATTCGCGGAATATGAAACGGCGACCAACCCGATAGTGAGCACCTTTGTTGACGATTCATACTTCGCTTTGTCACGTTGTAACGCCTTCGTCCCGGACCCGAATCTGGAGGGTTGGCGGTGGCGCGTACGGGCACGAGACGTCTCGGGCAGATTCAGCGAGTGGTCACCATTTGCCGATTTCACATTTGAGCCATGTCGTATTGAGGGGACCCCTTGCTCCGTGTGAGTCAGTCCTTGCGCCACGAGCACGGTGAATCGCAGCTACCGACATACTCTCAACGATCCTTCCCTCTTGAAAGAGGGTGAGAGCATCTTCGCAAATGGATGAGGCGAAAGCGGTCGGGGTGTCGGTTGTTTGTCAGCGTGGGGCGCGCGTGTGCCGCGCGGACCCCTGAAGGTCCACGGCGTCGGGGCGAGGGATCTGTCAGGTAGTAGGGAACCGAACCTGCTGCTTTTCGGGGAAGGCAGTATCCCCAGCGTTATTCAGAGGTGTGGCCCCGCCCGAGTCGTTCACGTGCTTGAGGGGTACAGAAATCGTGACACCGCGTCTGAGCAAGATCCTTCGCCGAGAATGCCTCGGTCCGGCTCCACGCCGGATCGGTCCCTGTTGGAGCGAGTTCCTCCGGGCCCAAGCTCGCGGGATCGTGGCGTTCGACTTCTTTACTGTGGAGACGGCCTGGCTCAGGACCCTGTACGTCCTGTTCGCCATCGAGCTCGGGTCCCGGCGGGTCCACGTCCTCGGCGTCACCAGGAACCCCGACTCGGCGTGGGTGAGGAAGCAGGCCCGGAACCTGGCGGTGGGGGAGCGGCTTCGGGGCGTCCGGTTCGTTGTCCGGGACCGGGACTCCAAGTTCCCCGGTCCCTTCGACGAGGTCTTCCGGACTGAGGGCGTCCGAGTCATCCGTCCTCCGATCCGGGCTCCGAAGGTGAACGCGTTCGCCGAACGATGGGTGAGAACGGCACGCCTGGAGTGCCTCGACCACCTACTGATCCTCGGCCGACGTCACCTTGAGCGAGTCCTTCGGGAATTCTCTGGCCATTACAACGCCGAGCGGCCGCACCGGGGGCTGCGGCTCGCACGTCCCTCGCCTCTGATGTCGTCGAGTTCCGTAGGCAGCGGCGCGGTCTACAGGCGCGACCGACTGGACGGGATGATCCACGAACACCACCGAGAAGTGGCATGACGCCGATATCTGTACCCTGTGGGGTGCATTTAGTCGGTTCACGCTCGTGAGCAAGGCATTTGGACAAGGCTCAGAAGCAGGGCTCGGCCTGTCCGTGGAAGCTGCCGGGTTCCCAGACCGCTAACACACGGAAGCTGGCCCTTCGAAGTTGGGCGGAAGGCGCTCACGCTTGGACCCGCGAGTCCTCAGTCGGAGCCGGCCGAGTCGGGCCACTCGTCCCCCCGCAAGGAGACTCTCCCCCACCCCAGGAGTTGGCCGCCTGGCTCGAAAGAGACCAAGTCAGCGGCCGGATCTCAACAAGTGCACCCTTCAGGCGCCTTACATGTCGCCTCAGGATCGCGAGTTCGTGGCTAAGGACCAAGATCACCAGATCCTTGTCGGACTCGGAACGGCTGCGGCGCGCCACCAGCCCGAGCAGCCGCACGAGCACCACATAGAAGAGGGACAGGAGCACGAGGCGGGATTCTCAGAGTCCGACGGGGGTTGCGACCATCGGGGGGCCCAATCGCGTTTTCGTACCCACGCGTGCCATTCCCGGGCCGCAATAGTGATTACACTACCTGGGAGCGGGTTCGTCGGAGGCGCGGCTGGCCGCTAGGATGCGCGGATGGCCGACCACATGATCCGCACCGAGGGCCTCCGGAGGTCCTTCGGGCAAGTGCAGGCGCTGAAGGGCGTGGACCTCGCCGTGGAGCCGGCTTCGGTGTTCGGGCTACTGGGGCCGAACGGGGCGGGCAAGACGACTTCGGTCCGGA
This sequence comes from Actinomycetota bacterium, assembly GCA_050692695.1. Lineage (GTDB taxonomy): Bacteria > Actinomycetota > UBA4738 > UBA4738 > HRBIN12 > AC-69. Next base: position 8,093 of record JBOGVI010000252.1, on the reverse strand, counting down.
TCCTGACCACGCTTCTGGCGCCCGACGAGGGCCACGCGGAAGTGGCCGGGTTCGACGTCGTGCGGGACGCCGAGCCGCTCCGCCACGTGATCGGGCTGGCCGGCCAGTCCGCGGCCGTCGACGAGAACCTGACGGGCCTGGAGAACATCGAGATGGTCGGCCGGCTGTACCACCTCGCCGCCGGGGAGGCCAAGCGCCGGGCCATCGAGATCATGGACCGCTTCGAGCTGACCGAGGCCTCCCACCGAACGGCCAAGACCTATTCCGGCGGCATGCGGCGCCGCCTGGACCTCTGCGCCAGCCTGGTCGGACGGCCCACCGTGCTGTTCCTGGACGAGCCGACGACCGGCCTTGACCCGCGAAGCCGGATCGAGATGTGGGACATCATCCGGGAACTCCAGAGCGAGGGCACGACGATCCTCCTCACCACACAGTACCTGGACGAGGCGGACCGATTGGCCGACAGGATCGCCGTCATCGACGTCGGCAAGGTGATCGCGGACGGGACGCCCGACGAGCTCAAGACCCGGGTGGGCGGCGAGGTCCTGGCCATCAGGGTGGCCGATCGGACGAGGGTCGGCGAGGCGGCCGGCGGGGTGCTGGGGCTGGGGCCCGGAGGCGGAGCGGTCGACAACAACACCGGCGAGATCACGGTGCCTGTGGGCGATCAGGGACCGACCATCCTGACCGAGGCCGTCCGGCGATTGGACGCTGCCGGCATCGCCCTGGCGGACATCGCCCTCCGCCGGCCCACGCTCGACGACGTGTTCATGGCCCTCACCGGACACGCGGCCGAGGAAGCCGAGGAGCCGAAGGAAGACGGCAAGCGTGGGCGGCGAGGGAGGCGAGGATGAGCGCCACGGTCACCGCCGAGCGTACGGTCGGTGCCGAGCGACGGCTCCGCTACGCCGTCGCCGACGGCTGGGTCCTGACGAGGCGGAACCTCGTCACCTACGTGCGGAAGCCCGACCTCCTGGTGTTCTCCACGATCCAGCCGGTGATGTTCGTGTTGCTGTTCGTGTACGTCTTCGGTGGCGCGATGAGGCTCGCGCTTCCCCCGGGGTTGCCCTACGTCGACTTCCTGATGCCGGGGATCTTCGTGCAGACGGCCATCTTCGCCGCGACGCAGACGGGGGTCGGCCTGGCCGAGGACCTCAAGAAGGGGCTGGTGGACCGGTTCCGTTCGCTGCCGATGGCCCGGTCGGCGGTCTTGTCCGGCCGCACGCTCGCCGACAGCGCCGCGATCGCGTTCCAGGTGATCCTGATGCTGGTGGTCGCCGTGCTGGTCGGCTTCCGGCTCCATGCGGGATTCCCCAAGGGGATCCTCGCGCTTGCCAGCGCGCTCGCGGTGGGCTACGCGTCCACCTGGATGTTCGCGTTCGCCGGCCTGTCCCTGAAGAGCGTCGAGGCGGTGCAGGCGGCGAGCTTCACGCTGATCTTCCCGTTCGTCTTCGCCAGCTCGGCGTTCGTGCCGTCGAGCACCTTTCCCCACTGGCTCCAGTCCTGGTCCAAGGTCAACCCCGTCTCGATCTGGGTGGACACGTTCCGCGACCTCACGCTGGGGTCGCTCAACCCGGCCGGTGAGAACCTCGTGACGCACCTGTGGCAATCGACGGCGTGGTTCCTGGCGATCCTGGTGATCTTCGTGCCGCTCTCCGTCCGGCTCTACCGCCGGACCTAGGCGGGAACTTGAGGCTGTATCTCCTGGAGGCCAGGGGGTTCCAGTCGGGCAACGTCATGCTTCGCTACGCGCCTGAACGAAGTGTTTGAAGGAAGACCGGGCCGCCGACGCCGCGACCCGAAGAGAGCGTCGGCGACCCAATGATGAGGAGGCCCAGCAATGAAGGCGATGACCGAAGGGGCTGTGGCGTTCAGTGGGCATCACACTTGGTACCAAATGGTGGGCGACCTCGCCGGAACCGACGGCAGACTTCCGCTGCTCGTTCTCCACGGCGGGCCCGGCCTGCCTCATGACTACCTCGAAGGACCTTGCGCACACTTCTCGGTGCACGACGGGCTGGCCCCGAGTAGGTGGAGAGTCGGCCTTCGGTGGCGGCCCGCTGTCGAGGCCGACCACCAACGAGGCCGTTCTGCCGTGAAGCACCCTCTTCACAGCGCATCGGGCCTCGGGTACGGTGGCCGGGTCGGCGCTGAGGGGAGGAGGGGGCCATGGACTTCATCGGCGAGATCGGGTTCGACGTCCAGAAGGGCAAGTCCCGGGAGCTCCAGGAGTGGCTTCGGGCCAACGAGGCGAAGCTTCGGGCGGAAGCGCCGAAAGGCTGGGAGTACGTCGGCACCTACGCCGCGGTGATCTCCACCCAGAAGGACGCGGGGGACTACCGCCAGCTCTGGCGGCACGCGAGCTACGCGGACATGGACGAGTGGGCCGAGGCTATGCGCGAGCCCACGGCGTTCGCCCAGCTCTACGACGAATTCACGACGAAGTTCATCGACGAGAGCCGGGAGGCGCGCTTTAGCCAAACGATCATGAAGTCGGTGACCGACGTTTCGATCTGGGGGCAGGGTTAGTCGCATCCATCGTGGTCCACCTCCCTCGGCCGAGATTCCGCAGGTGAGAGATCGTTTCGTAGGGTTACCGGAGAGGAAGCGGCAGCTGACGGAGGCTCGATCCCGGTTCGCGGAGGGGCTACCTCTGGAGGAACAGGTCAGTCAGGTCGCCATCGGTGCGGTTCCCGTTCTCCCAGGTGTACTCCCGATAGGTTTCGGCAGTCTGGACCCAGAAGGTCTCGTAGTATTCGTTCGCGATCTTCTGGGCCGCTCCATGGACTCCTTCGTGAACCCATCCGTCAAGCGACTCCCGTGAGTCGAAGCGGACGATGCCGATCTCCTCGCCATCTTCTGCAGCGTAGGTCTTGGACGAGATGAACCCGGGCATCTGACGAAGGATGGCCCCGAGCTTGTGGGCGAGCTTCGCCTCCTCCTCCTCCTTCCCCGCCTTGACCACCGTGTTTCCGAAGATAGTGATGACCACCGGCTCCACCCCCTTCTGGTCCGGGAGCGTACTCGTCGCCTGCGCCCGCCGGAACCGTCAGTCGAGGGCGCTCGAGGGAAGGCCGTCCGAGTCCCCCACCCCTTGCCGGAAGCGATACTGGCGGATCGGGCTGAAGACCTGCACCCAGTATTCATCGAAGAACTCCTCCCTGCCCCGCCGGTGCCAGTGGAAGACCGTCTTCCGCTACTACTGAGGTTGCGGGAGCAGGCGCGCCGCGAAGGCGTTTCGTTTGGGGCGGCCGACAACGATCTCCTCTGGCTCAGTTGTGGCATGTGCTGCTGCAGCGGCGCGGACGTGGTGCCTGGCTTCTCCGACCACCTTCGGTGCAATTACAGTGAGGCGGTTCGTCGAGGGTGGGCGACAGGAGTGGAGATCGGGTTGATTCGTGACGAGTGGAGTCCGAGGCGAACATTAGCCCGGTTCGTCAACTCGCATTCGAGACTTCCGGCCAAGGATGGGCCGGGCGCAGGACTTTGGGCAAACCTCGAAGCAAGCTGGAATGGCAGCCCCAACAGCAACTCGCCCGGAATGTTCTTTGGGGTTCAGGACTCGGGGGAGTACGACGCTGGTGGGTTCGCCATCTATGCAGTCAGTGAATAAGCTCGACAGATTGCGGCCTCCTAGCGGTCATTAACTTGATTCCAGCGCGATCCCACGGAGCACGTTCCAGTACATGGGGTGCGGGGTCCGTTCCCCTCGCCGGATTCGCCAACAGTAACTAGATGTCAGGCCGGTCGCTCGGATCATCTGTGGAACGGTCACACCAGCAAGTCGGGGCAGGATGTTCAGGATGAACTCCTCCACGTCGTGCTGCCCTGGGTTCTCCCGCTCCCACGCGAGTGCCGCCTCCCTCCGCATCGCGTTCGTCGCCACCCGCCTGGCGATGGCCTGCGGGGAACGCGCCGGGTCGTCAGCCGAGGCCCTCATCTCAGCTAGCGCCTTTCGTGCAGCACTGACGAGCTTGTCTGTCCGCTGGTCTTTGAACTTCGGCAGGCAATCCCGGCAGTACTGACGGCGAACCTAGTCCTCCGCCGGCTTGAAAGGGTGCGTCCGGGAACAGCTCCCCGACTTTCCCGGCGATCGCCTGTCGCCACGCTGCACCTGACGACTTCGCCGAAGGCGGGACGCCACGCACCGGTATGACCTCATTCCCGACCCCTTTCTGCCGAGTGGTCTGCAAAAGGACCCGGCTCCCAACGGCCAGGCGCGAGTTGTCGTCGATAACGTTCACGATGTCGGTCTCCGTCTCGTCGGCGAGGCACCAGTGGGTCACGTCGGACTGCCAGCACTCGTTGGGCAGCTGCGCATCGAAGCGCACCCACGAGCTCCAACCATCTGCCCGTGGTGGCCGACGTATCGATCCCGCCCGTCATGCATGGAGGATGAACATCGCGGGCGCCAGTCTTGTCATGCGATGGCGGCGAGCAGACTCCACTGGTCGGGATGGATTAGCGGGCGCGCGTGGTAGCTGGCCCCGACGACGTTGCGGGAACGGATCGTTTCCACGAAGCGCGGGTTCCCGGGATCTCCTCGAGACCCTCGCCCAGATGTGCGACAGGAACCACCCGAGCGGCGTCCACGTGGGCGGGAGACGCGGGGCCACGGCGGGGCCACGGCGGCGCTAGGCGATTCACTGCTCGGAGGCAACGCTGAAAGGCACCCTCACCTCTGGAAACGCGCGTGGGCCGGGCAGGATTCGAACCCGCGACACGAGGGTTAAAAGCCCCCTGCTCTGACCTGGCTGAGCTACCGGCCCCCCGGGGAGTCTACGGCGGGAACCTCCCTGTTTCCCGGTTCGTCCAACGGCAATCACGAAGGAGGGAGCCCGATAATGAAGAACGTGAGGTGGGGGATCGCCGGACTGGTCGCGGGGCTCGCCGCGGCGCTGGCGGTCCCGACGTTCGCGCAGTCGACGCCCCCACCCGGCGAGGGGAACTCGGAGCGGACGGTCACCGTAACCGGTTCCGCGACGATCCGGTCGGCGCCGGACGAGGCCGTGGTCATGCTCGGGGTGCGCACCCAGGCCCAGACCGCCGAGGGAGCGATGCAGCAGAACGCGAACCGGATGGCGGCCATCATGAGGGTGCTCCTGGACCAGGGGTTGAGGCAGGACGACATCGCCACGGCCTGGATCAACCTGCATCCGAACTACGACAGCAGCGGGCTGACGATCGTCGGGTACACGGCGGAGAACCAGGTCACCGCGACAATCGGCGATACGGGCCGGATCGGACGGATCATCGACGGGTCCGTCGAAGCCGGCGCGAACGTGCTGGGCGGCATCGCGTTCCAGCTCTCGGACGAGAACGAGGGTGGGGACGATGCCCTCGCTGAGGCCGTGGCCGACGCCAGGCACAAGGCCGAGATCCTGGCCGAGGCGAGCGGCGCGACGCTCGGGCCGGTCGTAACGATCAGCGAGAGCGGAGGGGTCGCGCCCCCACCGGTCTACTACGACCGGGTCGCGGTGGCGGAGGCCGGCGCCACGACGCCGATCTCGCCGCCGACCCTTGAATCGCAGGTGATGGTGACCGTGGTCTGGTCGCTCGCCTGAAGCTAGCGGGGCGACCGCCGGTACCGATTCGTGATCGGTAGTCGGCGGTCGCGCCCGAACGCCTTCGGCGTGATCTTCACCCCGGGCGGGGCCTGGCGGCGCTTGTACTCGGCCCGGTCGATCAGCGCGACGACCCGGTCGACCAGCGCAGCGTCGAATCCGGACGCCACGATCTCCTCGGGCGAGCGATCCTCCTCCACGTAGGCCTCGATGACGGGGTCGAGCTCCTCATACGGCGGCAGCGTGTCCGTGTCCCGCTGGTTCGGCCGAAGCTCGGCCGAGGGCGGCTTGTCGATCACCCGCTTCGGGATCGGCGGGGTGCCCTCCTGCTCGTTCCGCCACCGGACCAACTCGTACACCAGCGTCTTCGGGACGTCCTTGATCGGTGCGAAGCCCCCGGCCATGTCGCCGTACAGGGTCGAGTAGCCCACCGCATACTCGCTCTTGTTGCCCGTGGCCAGCACGAGGCCGCCGAGTTTGTTCGAGATGGCCATCAGGAGGTTGCCCCGGATCCGGGCCTGGATGTTCTCCTCGGCGACGCCCTCCTCCGTTCCGCGGAACGGGTCCTCCAGCGCCGCGACGTAGGCCTTGTACACGTCGTCGATGCGGACTTCCTCGATGCGGATGCCGAGCCGCTCCGCCACCTGAACCGCGTCCTCCACGCTCTCGGCCGACGAGTACGACGAGGGCATGGCTAGGGCTCGCACGGCCTGCGACCCGAGGGCGTCCACGGCGAGGGTCGCCGTGAGCGCAGAGTCGATCCCGCCGGACAGGCCCAGCACCACCTCCCGAAACCCGTTCTTGCGCGCGTAGTCCCCGAGCCCGAGGACGAGCGCCCGGTAGACCTCCTCGGGACCCTCCGGCCACTGCCCTCGAGGCGGCTCGCGCTCCTGGCCGGCTGTCCACGAGTGACCGCCCTCCATCTCGATCAGGTCGACGACGAGCAGGTCCTCCTCGAACATGGCGGCGTGGTGCGCGAGTTCGCCCTGCGAGGAGACCACCATGCTGCCGCCGTCGAACACCAGCTCGTCCTGGCCGCCGACCGTGTTCACGTACACGATCCAGGCGCCGGTCTCGCGGGCCCGGTCGCGGCAGATGTCCAGGCGCTCGGCGAACTTGTGCCGGTGATACGGGGAGCTGTTGATGTTCAGGATTGCGGGGACCCGCGCCCGCGCGTACTCCTCGAATGGCGGCCCCGGCGTCCACGCATCCTCGCACACCGAGACGCCGAGGGCGGAGGACCCGAGCCGAACGGTGCATGCCGCCTCGCCCGGGAGGAAGTACCGCTTCTCGTCGAAGACGCCGTAGTTCGGGAGCTTCACCTTATGGTACCGGGCCGCCACGCCGCCGCGGACGAGCAGCCCGGCGGCGTTGTGCAGTCCGACCGCGCTTCGGTCAACGAATCCGGTCAGGACCGCGCAGCCGGCCGTCGTCCGCCGGGCCAGGTCGTCCAGGGCCTCAAGGTTGTCGTCGACGAACGCCGAGCGAAGGACGAGGTCCTCCGGCGGATAGCCGGTGACCGCGAGCTCGGGGAAACAGATGAGGTCGGCGCCGGCCTCGCTCGCGCGGCCCGCCCAGGACGCCATCTTCTCGATGTTTCCCTCGAGGTCACCGACGGTCGTGTTGATCTGGCCGAGCGCGATGCGGACCACACCGAAAGCGTAGCCGGGAAGTTGGACGGAGGGCGCCTGCTACTCGATGCCGCCGATGTCCAGATTGTAGGCCTCCCAGACCAAGTCGGCCCCGGCCTGACGATGCTTCACGACCTTCCCCAAGAGGCGCTGGACGTCGTCCCGGGCATCGTCCAGCGACCAGCCGTCCCCGATCTGTGTGCCATGGAACTGCTCGATGAGTCCGATGGTCCCGTCCCGCAGCGAAGGGTGCTCCATGCGCAGCCGCTCGACGTGGCCGGACAGTCGGGGCGCACGGTGCAGGATCTCATCGTACAGCCCGTCCTGCCGCTCCGTGACCTCGATGTGCTCATCGATCGCGTCGCGGAGGATCGTGAGGCGCTTAACCACGTCCCTGGTCCACGTCTCCAAACGCCCCGCCGCGGGGCTGGAGATTGCCCGCTCCACGTCGACCAGTGCGTGGTGGAGGTCGGCGCGCCGGCGGGCCGCCTCCTGGAAGGCTCGCGTGAGCTCGTGCTCGTCGGCCATGATGCACCCCCGGTTCGGACGACTATAGGCGCGAGCGCGCCGTTCGGCCAGCTCCCCCGAACGTCTGCCCGACCCGGCCGTGGCCCTAGAGGATCGGTAGATACCGCTCCAGTTCATACGGCGTCACGTAGGCCTTGTAGGAGTCCCACTCCTCGCGCTTGTTGCGGAGCAGGAATTCCAGGACATGCTCGCCCAGGGCTTCCCGGACCACTTTCGATTCCGACGCCAGCTGGATTGCCTCGTACAGGTCCTCGGGTAGCGAGCGGATGCCGGCGGCCTTCCGCTCGTCCTCGGTCATCTCGTAGATGTTGTTGGATGCCTCGGGGGGAAGCTCGTACTCACCCTCCACGCCGGCCAGGCCGGCTGCGAG
>JBOGVI010000251.1:0-6251 GCA_050692695.1 Actinomycetota bacterium | reverse complement strand
ACGCGGTCGCCTCCCGCCTGTTCCGGCGAGATGTACCGTGCCGTGCCGCGCACGCTCAGCGTTGCGGTGAGCGCCTCAGGAGACAGGAGTCGTGCGATCCCCATGTCCGCGAGCTTCACGCCGCCGTTAGGCAGGAACAGGACGTTTGACGGTTTCACGTCCCGGTGGATGACGCCCTGTCCGTGAGCGAACCCCAGCGCCGAGGCCAGGCCACCCGCGATCTCCGCCGCTCGTTCCGGCGGGAGCCGCCCCTCTTCGTCGAGCAGCTCGCGGAGCGTGGGTCCCTCGACCAGCTCCATCACGATGAACCGGTCGTCGATGTCGACCCCGGTGTCGAACACGGTGACGACGTTGGGGTGCTGGAGCCGGGCCAGGATCTGCGCCTCCTGCTCGAACCGGGCGACCGAGCGAAGATCCCCGTAGTCACGGAGCAGCTTGATCGCCACCGGTCGCCGCAGAAGGACGTCCTCGCCCCGGCGGACCTCGGACATGAGGCTCCGCCCGAGCACGTCCCCCACGCGGTAGCGACCGGCGATGAGCCGATTCGTCTCGATGGCGGATCATCCTCTTCCAGCAGACGAGGATCCGAACGATGAGGAAGTGTAGCCGAGCCGTTGGGACGGTCCAGTAGGAAGACTCGGCTCAACGACTGGCTCGTCGCGTCGTTGCGAGGAGACGGCGCCGAGATGACTGGCACGCCGGATGCGGCGCATCGCTCGACAACCCGACCCTGTAGCGGGTAGGAACTTCGATTACGTGTCTCTCGAACGAGGCCATACCTGTTCAGAGGTGCGTCCGCCCATGTCGGCCAGCGCCGAGGAACGGAAGCGATAACTCCATTCCTCGGCGAAGCGGCGGCAATCGGCGAACACCACGCGGACCTCGGGGTAGCCCTGAGGGGTGCGTTTTCCAGTGTCAAGCTACGCACCGGTAGTATTCGTGGATCAGCCCGCCAAGCCGATCGCGTCTGCGGATCGCGTCCAGGGTCCGTGGAGAACTCGATGAAGTCGGAGGCGAGGGACAGGCCACGTGCAGTCCCCTGTGCGGCCGCTCGGCGTTGTAATAGGCGACGAACCCCCGAAGGGTTCGTTCCAGGTGGCGTCGGCCGAGGATCAAGACGTGGTCGAGGCACTCCCGGCGAGCGGTCCTCACCCATCGTTCGGCAAACGCGTTCGCCTTCGGCACCCCGGTCTTGATGATGTTCACTCCCTCGGAGCGGAAGACGCCGTCGAAGACCTGCGTACTTGGTGTCCCGATTCGCGGATGAGGAAGCGGATGTTCTGGAGGCGGCCTGCGATGGCGAGGGTCCTGCCCTGTTGGGTGACCCAGGCTGAGTCCGGATGGCGCTCACCCCAGCCAGGTGGACCCGCCTCGTGGAGAGCTCGATCAGTGGGGTTCTCCCTGGCGAGTCGTAGGATGAACTCCATGATCTTCGGATCGAGCCGGCGCCTTCCCGGCCCGCGACGGCGGAAGGTCCACCTACGGCGGACCAGCTCCCGGTGCCACCGAAGAAGCGTTCGAGGGGTGACCAGGAACGCTTCCACCGGTCCATGCGCAGGACCCGGCTGGCCTCGGCGAGCAGCATCCGGTCGCGCCTCGGGAGCGACGGACGGCGCACCTGCTGGTTCAGCACCTCCAGCTGGTGGCGGAGAACCAATAACTCGACGTCCCGGGCGAGATCATCCCGGTCGGACGGAACAAGTGCCCGGAGCAGACGATGCAGGGCGACGTAGACGAGCGAGAGGAGCACGGGCTTCTCCTTGATTGAAGGGGAGGGAGCCAGCGATGCTACCTAATGGCCCTGCTCAGAGTGGCTGTCGCGACTCTATGTACCCCTCAGCCCCGGGGCTGCGTGTATACGGAATCGAGGCTCCCTACTGATCCAGCCGGCACGAGCGTCGTCCACCGTCGGAACGAGGTTCGCCGTTGGGCTCGCTTCGTTCGATGGTCAGCGCGCCCGGCGGTCCTCGTCGCGTCACGTCCAGGGGTGATACGCGAAGAAGACCCGCCATCCCCACCGGCTGCCCGGGCCAGATCAGCTGACCACCAAGGAGCGTCCGCGTAAGTCAGGGATCCCGGTCCCCGACCTGCGCACGAACCTCGCCACGATCTCGTCGCGGACCGCGCCGTTCGAGGCGAGAACGCCGAGTGAGCGTCGATCTGCCACACCCGGCTCATCGATGCGCTTGGCTTCGATCAACGGGGACGCTCAGCCCGACTCCGCAGTCAAGCCAACATGGACGAGCGATGCACAACCAAGCCCGCCAAGTAGAACCCAGATGCCTGGCACTGCCCGATGTCAAGGTCCGCTGTCACTCGACCGATATCGAAGTCCAGCCGCACGATCGTCGTGGTGGTGTCGTCCGGGACCCCTAGGGGGTGAGGGTTGCCAGCGGTTGTGGTCAAGACCGGTCCGGAGGCCGGCCGGCGGGTGGAACTGGGCGTCGAGGTGGTCATCGGTCGCCAGGACGCCGATCTTGTGTTAGAGGACCCCGAGGTGTCGCGCCGCCACGCGGTGCTACGACGCTCGGGCGAATCGGTGGTCATAGAAGACCTCGGTTCGACCAACGGCACCTTCGTCAAAGGCGAAAGGATCCGAAGACCCATCACGGTGGGCCCCGGTGACCAGGTCAGGGTGGGACGGACCACGCTTCAGATCGAGTCGGACTGGCGAGCCGCGGAGACGGTCGTGATGCCAGCCTTGCAGCCGGACCAGATCCGAGCCGCCGAGGCGCGACCGCCCGGTGATCCCGTCGCGGAGCATGAAGACGCGACCTCGACCCAGCCCTTGCCCTCCCGGATGATCGAAAGCGCCTTGCGACCGGCGCGCTCGAACAGGAGCTGGTTCGCGGTCGGGGCCGTAGTCCTGGCCGTGCTCTTGGGAGTGATCGCGTACCCGGGACTCGTTGACCGCCCGGCCGAGAATGACTTCCCCGCAAGCGCCAACGATGCGTGCGCGACCGTGCAGCGATCGGAAGGGGGCGTGGATCTGGGCCGCAATCCAACGCGCCGCGAACTCGAGGGCGCCCGGAATATCCGGCTTCAGGCGCTCGGCGCGATTCGAGCCCTCGAGCAGCCCGAACAAGATGCCGTGCTGGTGGGCAAGTTCCTTTCCGCCTTCGGGGAGACGAACGCATCGATCACGCGCTTGGAGAGAGCGATTGGCACTGGCAAGCGCAAGGTCGCCCGCGCCCGACGAAGCCTTCGAGGGGACGTCAGAGACGAGCGTGAGCAGGCAGCGAAAGCCGGCATCTCGGGATGTGGGGGTCTTGCAATCCGTTAGTGAAACGGTAAAGGCATGATCTCAGGTGACCTCACTCGACCTATTGACTGACCGAGCGAGGGCAGCCCGGAAAAGGTCAAGGCCCTATTGATGAGTGGCGGCGGCACGTCCGTCCCTGCTTCGATTCGGTGGGGGTTCGATTCGCACCTGCGGCTCATCACACCACCGAGCGTGCGACCAACCAGGCTGAGTGCCGTTCTCTCGTCGGCATCGAATGTGACCTGTATCACCGTTTCTTCCGGCTGGATCATGGGGTTACCCCCTGCCAAGGCACTTGGGGGCATCCTCGCACGTGTCGCCCCATCTTGGAGATAGAGGACCGCCGTGAACCGGCACGTCCCCCGGCCTTCAGGCATCTGGCCGTTCTATCGGCGCTCGGCCTCTCGCCCCGCGCCCCGGAGCCCGGCGTCTCCTAGCACAGGCCCTCCCGGGCCAGCTGCTCCGGATCGGGTGGCGAGGTCATGCCCAGGCTTGGCCCCGTCCTGGCTCCGCGACGCAACGCGAAACATCACGAAACGATGGGTGAGTACTGGTAGACAAGGCTCCTGGTCCCACGAACGAATTGGGGTTTCGCTGCGGGTGGCTCGACTAGGTCCGAACGGGCTATTAACCCTCGTGTCGCGGGTTCGAATCCTGCCCGGCCACCGACAAAGCCGCAGGTAGATGGTCTGTTTCTTCTCCGCCGTACGTATCTCCGCGACGTCCGGGCCGCGCTCAGGCCGCATCCAGGCCGCATGCGAGGCGCGGAACGAGTCTGCCGGGCGTTCGGCGAGGCGATCCTCGGGGCGCGTTCGGTACGTGAGCACGAACCGGTCTGCCGAGGCTACAGTCAGGCGATGCAGCTCCGCGATGCGTCGGCGGGAGCCCGAGGAATTCCACAGACTCGCCGGATACGCTGGGCGCGTCATTGCCTTCCCGCACGGCAGGGAGCGGCGGTACTCCCCCCGAAGAACGCTGGTCAGAGCCCTCGATCATCCAGGTGAAGTTGGCCAATGTCGCCGATGCCCTAACTTCCGGATGCGGGAGGTGGGGGCGTAGCGGAGGCGCTGGCGACTGCATCCGATGGTTGACCGGTTCTCGGGTCGGAGCCTACGATCGCAACTCGGATAGTCGCATAGGAGGGAGGGACCATGCGGCGTTTCCTGGTTGCGTTCGGCTTGACCGTTGCTGTCGTCGGGGGGCATTCCCCATCGCCGCGCTCGGAAAGTCGATCGGCGGCTGTCCGCCGGGCTTCGATCTCGGTGGGCTCGCGCTAGAGCAAGCGCTCCAGCTACCGAACGTTCAGGCGGGCCTGGCAGCGGGCTTCTACGACGAGGAGTTCGTTGCTGAGGTGCAGGACACGGTCGACGCCAACGATGACGGGGTAATCTGCTTCCAGACGATCCCCGCCTCGGGGGCCACCTCAAACCCCGCGTCGAATTGGCAGTACTTCTACAACGTCGTTGATAACAAAGCCTCGGTCCCGATCGGGTAGTCGGAGTCAACTCGATGCTAGACCGGCGGGAGGTGCCCGGCGAGAAGATCGGGGAAGCTGAGCGCTCTAGAACCTAAACGGGGCGGCCGTAGGCTTCAATCGTGCCCATCTGTCCCAACTGCGGCCAGGACAACGATCAGACCGGCTTTGCCAGGCTTGCGCCATGCCCCCATCTTCGCTCGAGCCGAGCCCCGCTCGAGTGCGCAAGACGTGACGGTCGTCTTCTCCGACGTGGTGGGGTCCACAGCAATGGGTGAACGGTTCGACCCTGAGTCGGTCCGGGCCATCATGTCGACGTACTTCTCGGCTGTGCGAGAGGTCCTCGAGCACCACGTCGGAACGGTCGAAAAGTTCATCGGAGATGCCATCATGGCGGTGTCGGGATCCCGAAGCTCCACGAAGACGATGCGATTCGGGCGGTCCGGGCCGCGCTCGATATGCGGGGGCCCCTGAGGACTCTCAACGATGTGCTCAGTCGAGAGTGGGGCGTCGAGATCGCCAACAGGACGGGCGTCAAGACCGGTGAGGTCGTGGCGGGCGACGTGGGCTCGGGGGGAACCCTTGCCACAGGCGATGCCTTGAACGTAGCGGCACGGCTGGAACAGGCAGCCGGCCCATGTGAAATCCTCATCGGCGAGAACACGTACAGGTTGGTGAGGCAGCTGATTCGGACCCAGCTGAACGAGCCGCTCTCCCTCAGGGGGCAAGGCCGATCCAGTTCGCGCCTTCCGGGTCGTGGAGGTCCTAGCCGAATCTCCTCTCCAGCGCCTGAGATTCCCACTCGTGGGACGGGATGACGAGCTCCAGTCCCTGCTTCGAGCACTTGAGGGAGTGGTCACTGAACGGTCGTGCCGGTTGGTCACGGTGATCGGTCCGGCGGGTCAGGGGAAGTCTCGTATCGTCGCCGAAGTAGTCCGGGCTCTTGATGACCGGGCAACGACACTGCGGGGACGATGCCTGCCTTACGGTGAGAGCATCACGTTCTGGCCTGTGCTCGAGGTCGTGAAGCAGGCCGCCGCGGCCGCCCTCTTCCGCTTCAACCTGGGGCCGCAGGACTGCACGATGGTCTATGTCGGGGCAGGCGCACCCCGCTGCACGATGTGTGTGCCGCTCGACTGCTGCCCGCCTCCGCAGCCATGCACGGACTCGCGTACACGCTCGGGCTGCTGCCCGATGGCGGAGCCATCGTGGCGGCCACTCGATCGTCAGGTGGTTCGACGCCCACGAGGTCCGGCTGTCGACCTGCGACCGGTCCGGCCAGGACGAGTGGTTCGCGCTGGGCGCTTGAGAGGACCTGAGTTGGCTGATCCCTACAGGGCGAACCGGGTGGTGCCCCTGGGGCGAACCGGACGAAAGGCCGACATCACTCGCCGGCGTTCGGTCCACGGGTGACGATCCCGGGCGAAGAGTCGATCCCGGGACGCCTCAAGGAGCGCCGATCCCCGACCGATGGTGGAAACGCCAAGGGGGTCCGAACAACGCATGTCGCATGCC
>JBOGVI010000250.1:0-11672 GCA_050692695.1 Actinomycetota bacterium | reverse complement strand
GGATCTATCTGTCGGCGTCCGGGGCAGCCGGACGCGGGACCGTGGCGGCCTGCCCCTGTGCCGATCTGTCGACGGCGACCGAGCTCGCCGCCCAGCGGTTCATCCAGGACTACCAGGCCGACTTCGGGCTCCCCCCGGGGCCGTACGCGGCGGAGGCATGGGATGTGGCGCGTATGTTCGTCCAGGCCTTCCGGGGGGGCGCCGACACCCGGGCCGAGGTGCTGCGGTCGATCTGGAGCGTCGACCGGTTCGACGGGCTGGCCAACTCCTACGTGTTCGAGCCGACCGGCGAGCTCACCCCGGGGGCCGCCCGGATCCACCTGTACCGGGACCAGGCCGGCCGGTGGGTCCGACTCCGAGAAGGCTGAATGGGCTCGTGCCGGTGCTCGCAGGGAAAACATTGCGTTGCCCCCTTCGGAGCTCGCTCCTATAGTTCGCTTGGGAGCTAGGGCAGTGAACCGAGTCCCACGAGGAGGGGGGAGATGCGTAGATCTCGACTGAGGGCTGTGCTCGTCGTGCTGGCCGCGATGGCCCTGCTGGCGACGGCGTGTGGTGGCGACGAAGGGGATGGCGTCCAGCAGGAGCAGGACCTCTTGGCGAACGTCCAGAGCGAGGGGGTCCTCAGGGTTTCCACGGACCCGGCGTACCCGCCACAATCGTCGCTGAACGAGGACACCGGCGAATACGAGGGCTTCGACATCGACGTGGCCACCGAGATCGCCGAGCGGCTGGGCGTCGAGGTCGCCTGGGAGACGCCGCAGTGGGAGACGATCATCGCGGGCAACTGGAACGGCCGGTGGGACGTGAGCGTCGGCTCGATGACCATCACACCGGAACGCGCCGAGGTCCTGAATTTCACCCCGGCCTACTACTTCACGCCGGCTGCGGTTGCCGTGCAGGAGGACGACAACTCGGTCTCGGACCTCACGACCGACCTCGATGGCAAGAGCATCGGAGTCTGTGGCGGGTGCACGTACGACTTCTATCTGCAGAAGACCCTCGATATTCCGGGCTACACGCCCGAGTTCGTGATCGACGATGCGGAGATTGTGGGCACCGACACGGACACGACCGCGATCGAGCAGCTCGTTCAGGGACGGGTCGATGCTGCGATCTCGGCACTCCCGACCCTCCAGGGCGCTATCGACAAGGGCAAGCCGATCAAGATCGTTGGGGACCCCGTCTTCTATGAACCGCTCGCCGTCGCGGTGGACAAGAGCTCCGATCTGGACCCCACCAGCTTCGTGGACCGGCTGACCGAGATCATCGAAGAGATGCACGCGGACGGAACGCTCACCGAGCTATCCATGAAGTGGTACGGGGTCGATCTCACCCAGCAGGTCTGAGGTGAGGACCGATGAGACGGGGGCCGGGCCCACCCCGGCCCCGTCTCAGGCGGAGGAGCGCCGTCCCGGTTTCAGGGAGAGAGCCGAGCTCGCCAGTCAGCGCGTGCCGTTCCGCATCAAGCTGGCCGTCGTCTGGGTGGCGATCTTCACGGTCCTGGGCGTCCTGTTTGCGTTGGCCCAGTTCGACACGACCTGGCTGACCGACAACTTCTGGTTCATCGCGCTCGGGCTCCCGTGGACCATCCTGATCGCGGCCCTGGCCATCATCCTCGCGGTGTTCCTGGCCCTCCTCGGCGCCTTGGGTCGCCTTTCGAAGAACCCGATCGCATTCGGTGTGACGGGGTTCTATACGTCGTTCTTCAGGGGCACGCCGCTCATCGTTCAGTTGTTCCTGATCTTCCTTGCCCTCCCCGAGATCGCTCCCGAGGGCTGGGGTTGGCTGGGGGACAGGCTCACCCTCAGCGTCCTTCAGACGGGGGTCATCGGACTGGGACTGAACTACGGCGCGTATATGACGGAGATCTTCCGGGCCGGGATCCAGTCGGTGGGTCACGGCCAGCGCGAGGCGGCCGAAGCGCTCGGGATGACCTACCCGCAGGTGATGCGTCGGGTGGTCCTGCCGCAAGCCCTGCGAGTGATCATCCCTCCGACCGGCAACGAGTTCATCGCCATGTTGAAGGACTCGGCGCTGGTCAGCCTCCTGGGGTCGGTCGCCGGGCAGATGGAGGTGTTCCGACGAGCTCAGCTCGTGGGCCGCGCCGACTTCCGGCCACTCGAGGCGTTCCTGGTCGCCGCAGCCATCTACTGGGCGCTGACCACCATCTTCCAGTACTTCCAGTCCCGTTTGGAGCGCAATCTCTCCAAGGGCTACGTCCGGGCGGTCGTGCAGCGGAAGACCAAGTGGGTCCCGGCGAGCGCGTCCGGAAGCGCCGGTAGCGGTGCCTTGCAGGTGGAGGTAGGGGTCGAAGACGACGAGGTCATCCCGGGACCGATGGAGCACGGACACTGATGGCGGCCTCCACGAAGGCCGAGCCGGTCCTTCGGATCGAGGGCCTCCACAAGAGCTTCGGGCCCCTCGAGGTCCTTCGGGGGATCAACATGGAGGTCCGCCGGGGCGAGGTGGTCGTGATTTTCGGCAGGTCCGGCTCGGGGAAGAGCACGCTGCTCCGGTGCGTCAACTTCCTCGAGGAGCCGACCGAGGGAACGATCGAGCTGGCAGGGATCCGCATCGAGGTTGGGCACCGCACGAAGCATAAGCGAGACGAGATCCGCCAACTCCGGATCCACGCCGGGATGGTGTTCCAGCAGTTCAACCTGTTCCCGCACATGACGGCTCTCCAGAATGTGATGGAGGGGCCCGTCATCGTGAAGAACATCCCGGAGGAGACCGCGCGCGCGTCGGCTGTAGAACTCCTGGACAAAGTGGGACTTGCCGACAAGGCGGACGAGCACCCCATCCGCCTCTCGGGCGGTCAGCAGCAGCGGGTGGCGATCGCGCGCGCCCTGGCCATGGAGCCCGACGTGATGCTGTTCGACGAACCCACGTCGGCCCTGGACCCGGAGCTGATCGGTGAGGTCCTCCAGGTCATGAAGGCCCTGGCGACCGAGCTCCACATGACCATGATGGTCGTGACACACGAGATGGGTTTCGCTCGCGAGGTGGCAAACCGGATGGCCTTCTTCCACGAGGGCATGATCCTGGAGGAGGGAACGCCCTCGGAGATGTTCACGAACACGAAGTTCCCGGAGACTCGGAAGTTCCTGGACGCGGTGCTGTAGCCGGCGATCTGGAATCTCATAGAACGACGACGGGTCGAGGAACCTTTGGAGCCGCTCACGCCTTCCCCATACGCAAGCGTTGTCTACTCGGTTCCTCGACCCGTCAAAAGGTGGCCCCAAGCGACCCGGACGCCCGGCAGACCGACCACCCGCCGGGTACGGAAGCTTCCTTAGGAACTCGCGCCCCCTTGGTTGTCTTGCCGCCCCGGAGGCTCTTCCGGCCTCCCGGTCCCTGCGGCCGCTCGGGACCGGAGCGAAATCTAGCGGCGCGACCTGGGCGTGTCAACGCCGTGCGAACGATTGCACGGCAACGGGCTCGGAGCAACAACGCAGGTAGTGGCCCCGTTCGTTCCGGACAAGAAAGAGTGACAACGATCGAGCGATCCGACATCGTGTTCGGTCGCGTCGTTGTCGGTGTCAGCGAGAGGTGGGATCGCTGACCGGATCCTTCGCGCCGGCCACGGTGGTTCGAACGGACGAGCCGCGATAGGGGCGGAAGTAGAACACGCCAGTGACGACGATGTATCCGATCCACGCGAGCAGCTCCAGCATCGTGGGGTTCGCCTGGTACCCGATCAGCGCGCGGAGGATGGCGCCGACGCCGCTGTCGTCGGGAAGCCGGCCCGAGACGTCGAACACCTCCCCCTCGAGAACCCCCAGGACGCGGGCCTCCTGGAGCTCGTGGACGGCGAAGGCGAACAGGCCCGCGGCGACCACGAGGATCAGCGCCCCGGTGACCTTGAAGAACGTCCGGACGTCGAGCCTCACGGCTCCCCGGTACAGGAGGGCGCCGATGGTGAAGGCGATGCCCAGGCCGATGGCCGCGCCCACCAGCTGGGCGCCGGCACCGCCGGACTCGACGGCCGTGGCCTTGGCCGCGGCGAAGACGAACAGCGCCGTCTCGATGCCCTCCCGGAGCACCACCACGAAGGCCAAGGCCGCCAGCCCGATCCCACCGCCCAGGAGCGCGCTGTCCACCCGGGCCTGGAGGTCGGACCGGAGGCGAGCCCCCTGGCGGCGCATCCAGAAGATCATCCAGGTGAGGACGCCCACCGCGAATAGGCTGACCAGTCCCTCGAACAACTCCTCCGCGGTTCCATCGAACTTGGCTGCCGCCGCGAAGATGACGGCTCCCACGGCGAGGCTTACGAGTGCCGCGAGCCCGGTGCCCCACCAGACCAGCGACGTGCGATCGGTCCTGCCGAGCTGTCGGAGGTAGGCCAGGAGGATGGAGATGATGAGTGCGGCCTCAAGCCCCTCGCGGAGCGTGATCAGGAGCGCGGCTCCCATCCCCTCTTTCCTCCTCCCCAAACGACGGAACTCCGGATGGGTCGTCTCGAATGGGCGAAATCCTATCTGTGGAATCGGATTCGCGGCAACCTCTTTCGGGACCGAACGACCGTTCCTCCCGCGGCGAAGGGACTACGGGCGGACGGCTACCGGATCGTGAAAGAACCCCAAGCCGAAGGCGGGTGATCTTGCCGTCGGAGGCCGCGGCTAGAATCCTCGCGGTGGCCACGGACACGGTCGATCCTCCAAAGCGTCTCTTCCTCCTCGACGGGCACAGCCTGTCCTATCGTGCCTTCTTCGCCCTGCCGAAGGACCTCGCCACCAGCACCGGGCAGATCACGAACGCCGTCTACGGCTTCACGTCGATGCTCATCAAGCTCCTGGCGGAGGAGCGGCCGGACCTCATCGCGGTGGCCTTCGACGTCGGCGCTCCAACCGTGCGGCTGGAGAAGTACGCCGAGTACAAGGCGGGCCGGCCCGAGGCCCCCGACGAGTTCCGCCAGCAGCTCGGGCTGATCGTCGAGGTCCTGGAGACCCTCCGGGTCCCGGTCATCGGGGTGGAGGGACACGAGGCCGATGACGCCATCGCTACCTTGGCGGTACGGGCGGCCGAGCGCGGGATCGAGACCGTGATCGTCACCGCCGACCGCGACTTCTTCCAGATCGTCCGGACCGGGATCACGGTCATGTTCAACCGGAAAGGCATCTCCGACATCGTCCTGTACGACGAGCGGGCGGTCACGGAACGGTTCGGGTTGCCTCCGGAGCGGTACCTCGACTACGTGGCGCTGAAGGGTGACCCATCGGACAACATCCCCGGTGTGCCTGGGGTGGGGGAGAAGACGGCCTCGAAGCTGGTCCAGGACTTCGGGTCCGTGGAAGAGCTGCTGGCCCGGACGTCCGACCTCAGAGGCAAGCTGAAGGGGGCCATCGACGAGGCGGGTGAGCAGCTCGTCTTGAACAAGGACCTGGCCCGGCTGAACGCCGACCTCGACCTCGATGTCGAGCCGGAGGACTGCGTGATGGGGGAGTGGGACGTGGAGGCGGTGCGACGCCTGTTCACGTCCCTGGAGTTCCGGACCTTGCTGGAGCGGTTGGAGGAGGTGGGGAGGGGGGCCAAGCCGGCGACGGAGGTGGCCGAGCTCGATCTCCGCGAGGCGTCGGAGGCCGAGCTCGGCGACCTGCTTCGAAGCAACGGGCCGAAGGCCGTGCGGTTCGACCTGGACGGTCAGAAGGTCCGGGGCCTCGCCGTCTCGGTGGGGGGTGGGCAGGCCGCGTACGCGTCCCTCGCGTCCCTCGACCCGGTCCGGTCTTCGCTGGCGGATCACTCCTTGCCGAAGTGGGGCCACGACGCGAAGGACATGGAGACCGCGGTCATCGCCGCCGGGGACTCGCTTTCCGGGGTGACGTTCGACACCATGCTCGCCGGGTACCTCCTGGACCCTGCGGCCGCCAACTTCGCTCTGGCGCCCCTATGCCAGCAGTACCTGGGGTCCGACCTCCTCGGGCCGGTGGGTGATGACGCCGATGGGCAGCTCTTCACCGAGTCGTGGCGGGCCGTCGCGGCCGAGGCCGCCGCCGTGGCGCTCCTCGCCCCCGTCATGGCGGAGCGGATCGACCGGGCGGGAGTGCGGCGCTTGCTCGACGAGGTGGAGCTCCCTCTGTCGTCGATCCTGGCGCGGATGCAGGCCCGCGGCGTGGCCCTGGACGTCGGGTACTTGGAGAAGATGGCCGGGAGCGTCCGCGACCAGATGGCCACGCTGAAGGCCGAGATCTACCGCCACGCCGGCGAGGAGTTCAACCTGAACTCGCCCCCCCAACTCCGCACCATCCTGTACGAGAAGCTCCGGCTTTCCCCGGGGAAGCGGACGCCGAAGGGGCAGCACTCGACCGACGCGTCGGTCCTGGAGAAGCTCCGGGACCAGCACCCCATCGTGGACGCGCTGCTCCAGTGGCGGGAGCTGGACAAGTTGAACTCCACGTACCTCGAGGCCCTCCCCCGTCAGGTGGATCCGGCCGACGGGAGGCTGCACACCACCTTCAACCAGACCGGAGCCACCACCGGGCGGCTATCCTCGTCCAACCCGAACCTCCAGAACATCCCGGTCCGGGGGGAGCTGGGCCGCCGGATCCGCCGGGCCTTCATCCCCGGGTCGAAGGGCCAGCTCCTGCTGGTCGCCGACTACTCGCAGATCGAGCTCAGGATCCTGGCCCACCTGTCGGGCGACGAGGGACTGAAGGGCGCGTTCGCGTCGGGCGCCGACGTCCACACTGCCACCGCGGCCCGGGTCTTCGGCCTGCCGGAGGACCGGGTCGACCCCGAGCTCCGGCGCCGGGCCAAGATGGTCAACTACGGCCTGGCTTACGGCATGGAGGCGTTCGGCTTGGCCCAACGCCTGGACATCGCCACCGACGAGGCTCGCGAGATCATGGACGCCTACTTCGAGAGCTTCCCTGGGATCCGGGAGTACCTGGACCGCCAGGTGGCCCGGGCGGCGGCGGAGGGCTTCACGGAGACGCTCCTCGGGCGGCGCAGGTACATTCCCGAGCTCCAGGCGGCCAACCCCCGGGTCCGGGACATGGGCCGCCGGATGGCCCTGAACGCCCCGATCCAGGGAAGCGCGGCCGACGTGTTCAAGCTGGGGATGATCAAGGTGGACTCGGCACTCCGCGGCTCTCCTCTCGCTTGCCACATGCTGCTCACCGTCCACGACGAGCTGGTGTTCGAGGTCGCCTCGCCGCAGGTGGAAGAGGCCACCGCGCTCGTCAAGGGCGAGATGGAGTCGGCCCACGAGCTCTCGGTGCCGCTCCGGGCGGACGTGGGGTGGGGCTCGAACTGGGCCGAGGCCGCCCCGGCCGGCCACTGACCGTCTCCCTGACCTGCGCGTTGGGCCGTTGACGTGCCATTTCCCGCCCGTCTACCATTCCCGGGCCGCGAGGCGCACCCGCACCACCGCCATTCCCATCCGGAGCCGGTGCCCGCCTTGCGCGGAAGGAGAGGGTTCACATCGACACGAGTGAGACCAAGGCCGGGCCCGAGCCCGACCTGACGCCGGAGCAGCTGGTGGAGGCGATCGAGGCCAGCCTCCGGGACTTCAAGGATGGCGACATCGTCGAAGGCACCATCGTGAAGATCGACCGAGACGAGGTCCTCCTGGACATCGGCTACAAGTCCGAAGGGGTCATCCCGGCCAAAGAGCTCTCGATCCGCCACGACGTCGACCCCAACGAGGTCGTGCACGTCGGGGACAAGATCGAGGCCCTTGTTCTCCAGAAGGAGGACAAAGAGGGCCGCCTGATCCTGTCCAAGAAGCGGGCCCAGTACGAGCGGGCATGGGGCCGGATCGAGGAGGTCATGCACTCCGGCAGCACGATCAGAGGCCCGGACATCGAGGTGGTCAAGGGCGGCCTGATCGTGGACATCGGCCTGCGCGGCTTCCTACCGGCGTCGCTGGTGGACCTCCGACGGGTCAGGGACCTCCATCCGTACGTGGGCCAGGAGATCGAGGCCAAGATCATCGAGCTCGATCGGAACCGCAACAACGTCGTTCTGTCGCGCCGGGCGTTCCTGGAGGAGTCTCAGAGCGAGGGTCGCAAGAAGTTCCTGGAGTCGCTGCGGAAGGGCGAGCGCCGCAAGGGCACCGTATCTTCGATCGTCAACTTCGGGGCGTTCATCGACCTCGGAGGGGTGGACGGGTTGGTCCACGTGTCCGAGCTCTCGTGGAAACACGTGGACCACCCCAGCGAGGTTGTCCAGGTGGGCGAAGAGGTCGAGGTCGAGGTGCTCGACGTGGACCTGGAGCGCGAGCGCGTGTCGCTCTCGCTCAAAGCCACCCAGGAGGACCCGTGGAAGGAGTTCGAGCGGAAGTACCAGGCCGGCGAGATCATCGAGGGCCAGGTCACGAAGCTCGTCCCGTTCGGCGCGTTCGTTCGAGTAGCCCCGGGTATCGAAGGCCTCGTGCACATTTCCGAGCTATCCGAGCAACATGTGGAGTCCCCCGAGGCCGTGTTGTCGGTAGGCGACCAGGTGCGGGTGAAGGTCATCGAGGTCGACGTGAGCCGCCGCCGCATCAGCCTGTCGATGCGGCAGGTGGGTGGGGCCATGCCCGCGGTCACGGAGACCGAGATCGAGGCCGAGGAGGAGGCGCCCTTCCAGGCTGCGGGCGCTCCCTCGGAGGCGCCGGAAGCAGCCACTCGGACCGAAGAGAGTGCTGCGGAAGCGGCGCCCGAGGCGGAGGTCGAGGACACCGCCGCATCATCCGGCGCCCCCTCGGTCGCGCCCGAGTCCGAGGAAGCGGAGACGGCCGCATCATCCGGCGCGCCCTCCGTCGCACCCGAGGAAGCAGCGGTGGCCTCCGACGCGGCCGAAGGAACTGCCTCCGAAGAGGAGACCCCGGCGGCGGCCGCCGAGGGCGAGGACGAGGAGGACGTCTCGCTCGAGTCCATCCTCGAGGACCTGAGACGGCGCGAGGGTCGCGCCGAGTAACCCCATGCTCCTCGTCGGCCTCACCGGCGGGATCGGGTCCGGAAAGTCCACCGTTGCCCGCATGCTCGAGAAGCGGGGCGCCGTCGTGTTCGACGCCGACGTCCTGGCCCGGCAGGCCGTGGCCCCGGGCACCCCGGGCTTCGACCGGGTGGTGGAGCGGTTCGGCCCGAACGTCCTGGCTCCGGGCGGCGACCTCGACCGGGAGGCCCTGGCCAGCATCGTGTTCGCGGACCCCGCCGCTCGCCGGGACCTGGAGGCCATCGTCCACCCCGAGGTCCGGCGGATGTTCGCCGAGGGATGCGAGGAGTACGAGGGCACCGATCGGGTGGTGGTGTTCAGCGCGCCGCTCTTGGTGGAGACGGGGATGCACACCGCCTTCCAGGCGCTCCTGGTGCTCTCGACCTCCGTGGAGACCCAGGTCGAGAGGCTGATGCGAGAGCGCGGGCTGTCGGAAGCGGCCATCCGGGCTCGCATCGAGGCGCAGCTCCCGCTTGAGGCAAAGGCCGAGGTGGCGGACGTCATCATCGACAACGAAGGGACGACCGAGGAGCTGGAGGGCCAGGTCGACCGGGCCTGGCGCGAGCTCCACGCGCGGGCCAAAGCCACCACGGCCTGATCCAGAGCAACGGCACCGGAGGCTGGGCCCGGGCCGGTCGCTATCATCGGCCCGTGAGGTTCGACGCGGTCTTCTTCGACGCCGGGGAGACCTTGGTGCACCCCCATCCCACGTTCCCCGATCTGTTCTCGCTGATCCTGAAGCGCGAGGGATTCGACGTGGGCCCCGACACCATCCGGGAACGGATCCACGTGGTGTTCGACCGGTTCCGGCAGGCCGCACAGACCAACGAGCTGTGGACGACCTCACCAGAGAGGTCCCGCCGGTTCTGGCACGACGTCTACGGGATCTTCTTCCGGGAGCTCGGCATCCCCGATGCGGATGGGCTGATCGAATCGGTGTACCGCGAGTTCACGGATCTCGGGAACTACCGGTTGTTCGAGGACGTGGTGACGGTCCTCGACACGCTTCAGGCGGCGGGGCTGAAGCTCGGCGTGGTGTCGAACTTCGAGGAGTGGTTGGAGCGGTTGCTCGACGAGCTCGGCGTGAGCGGGTACTTCGGGGTCCGGGTCATCTCCGGGGTGGAAGGGCTGGAGAAGCCCGACCCCCGCATCTTCGAGCTGGCCATGGAGCGGGCCGGAGTCTCGCCGGAGCGGTCCGTCTACGTCGGCGACAACCCCGAGTTCGACGTGGACCCCGCGGCGGCGGTCGGCATGTTCCCGGTGCTGATCGATCGGCGCGACCGTTTCCCCGACGCGACCGGCGTGCGCATCACGTCCCTCGAGGGGCTCCCCGCCGTGCTGGGGCTGTGATGGAGGAGGAGCGAACCTACACTGTGGACGAGGCCAACGCGGCCCTGCCGGAGCTCCGCGAGCGCCTGGAGCGGATCCGCGCGGCACGCCAGACGATCCTCCGGGCCGCCGAGAGGATCCGCGGTCAGGTCGCCACGGACGGCGGTGGCCACGAGGGCAAGGACTACTGGGACGCGAGGGCCTCCGTGAAGGCGGACATCGAGCGCCTCGCCGTTCAGGGGATCCTCCTTCGCGACCCAGAGACCGGCCTCGTCGACTTCCCGGGCGAGCGGGAGGGCCGCCGGGTGTTCCTGTGCTGGCGGATGGGGGAGGACCGGGTGTCCCACTGGCACGACGTGGACTCCGGGTTCGCCGGCCGAAGGCCGCTTTGAGCGAGGAGCCAATGCGGGAGCCGGCGATCGACGTTCGGGGCCTTCGTAAGTCCTACGGCGATCTGGAGGCGGTGAGGGGCATCGACCTGTCGGTCGCCGAGGGCGAGGTGTTCGCGCTGCTCGGGCCGAACGGTGCCGGGAAGACCACCACGGTCGAGATCCTCGAGGGATTCAGGGGCCGAACTTCTGGCGACGTGTCCGTCCTTGGCCACGATCCGGCCAAGGCGGGGGCCGACCTCCGGGCTCGGATCGGGATCGTCCTCCAGTCCACGGGGGTGGATCCGTACCTCACGGTTCGCGAGACGGTCGAGCTCTACGGCGGCTACTACCCGAACCCCAGGCCCGCCGACGAGGTGATCCAGGTCGTGGGGTTGTCCGAGAAGCGGGATACGAGGGTCGTGAAGCTCTCGGGAGGTCAGCAGCGGCGGCTCGACGTGGCCATCGCCCTGGCCGGCGATCCCGAGCTCCTGTTCCTGGACGAGCCGACCACGGGCTTCGACCCGGGTGCCCGTCGAAACGCCTGGGAGATCGTCCGCAACCTCGCCGCCCTCCGGAAGACGGTGTTCCTCACCACCCACTACATGGACGAGGCGCAGAGCCTGGCGAACCGGGTGGCCGTGATCTCGAGGGGCGTGATCGTGGCGGAAGGCCCCCCCAGCACGCTCGGGGACCGGCACCTCGCGGAGACGACCATCCGGTTCCGCCTCCCCGAGGGCGTGGCCGGCGTCCCCGACTGGGGGCAGGTGGCCACCTCAGATGGGACCCTCGAGCTCCGGTCGGCCGACCCCACGCGGACCCTGCACGACATCACGGGTTGGGCCGTGGAGCGGAACGTTCGGCTGGAGGCGCTCGACGTGTCCCGCCCGTCTCTCGAGGACGTCTACCTGGAGCTCACCGGGGAGTTCGCCGGCCTGGGGGGGCGGGAGTGAGCGGTCTCGCCCAAGCCCTGCGGCAAGTCCGGTTCACGAACAAGGCCTTCTGGCGCAACCCGGCCTCGGCGTTCTTCACGTTCGCCTTCCCCCTGATGTTCCT
>JBOGVI010000249.1:0-1695 GCA_050692695.1 Actinomycetota bacterium | reverse complement strand
GACCCGGCCTCGGGGCCGCCCGATAACGGCCGCCGGCCCCGCCTCGATCAGTCCGTCCGAAGCAAGGGCGGCGACGGCCGCGGCAACCCGTTCGAGGGGGAAGCCAGTCTCGCCGGCCAGGCCGGCCAGGGTCGCGTCCTCACGGCGCCTCAGATGGCTCACCACCGCTCCCCGGACCTGGCGGGACGATCCCTCGAACGGAGGCCGACGGCGCGGCGCTAGCACGGGTTGCCGGCCCTCGCGTAGGAACCGGCATTCCCGCCGGAGGGGGCAGACCTCGCACCGAGGCCTCGGACGGCACACCTCGCGCCCCAGGTCCATCAGCGCCTCGTTCCACCCGCCGGGGTCGCCCCGATCCAGCCATCCCTCGGCCAGCGCGCGAACCTCCGCCGCCGGCGCCTCGTCCGCTCCGACGCCCAGGAAGACGCGCGCCACGATGCGCCGGACGTTCGTATCGATGGCGGCCGTCGGCGCGGCGAACGCGATGGACGCGACCGCTGCGGCCGTGTACGGGCCGACACCCGGAAGCCGTTGCAGGGCAACCGGATCGGACGGCACCCGGCCGCCATGGTCACCGACGATGGTCCGGGCCGCTTCGGACAGGGCCACCGCGCGGCGGTTGTACCCGAGACCGTCCCACGCGGCGACGACCTCGCGCAGGCTCGCCGCGGCGAGCGACCGGACCGTGGGGAACCGCTCCAGGAAGGCACGGTAGGCGGGGACGACCCGGGAGGCCTGGGTCTGCTGGAGCATCACCTCCGAGACCAGGACCCGGTACGGATCCTGAGTCCGACGCCACGGGTACCCGCGCAGCCGTGGCTCGAACCACCGGCGCAGGGGTTCCCGGCCGAACCGGCGACGGCTAAGCTGGGATGAAGCCATGACCAGCGTGCGGGACGTCATGAGCAAGGACATCGTGACGGTCGAGCCGTCGGCCACCGTCGCGGAGGCGGCGACCGTGATGGGGTCTCATCACGTCGGCTCGGCCCTCGTCATAGAGGACGGGAAGCCGGCCGGGATCTTCACCGAACGCGACATCCTGCGGGCGCTGGCCGCCGACTTCGATGCCGCGAGCCACCCGGTTGCCCAATGGATGACCCGGGACCCCGTAACCGTGCACGCGGAGACGGACGTTCGCGACGCCCGCGACCTCATGCTCGAAAGCGGGTTCCGGCACCTGCCGGTGACGGACGGCGGCGACCTGGTCGGCGTGGTGTCCATCCGCGACCTTTCCCGGGGTGCGTAGCCCTCAGAACCCCGGCCTCCCCCGCTCCGGCAGGTCCTCCGAGGCTTGCTTCACGGCCGCCCACACCTCCCGGAACACGTCCGCGGCGAACTTGGGTGGCTGGCTGTTCTCCCCGCCCAGCGTCCCCCGTACCGCGGACACCGTGATGTCGACGGCCTTCTCGAAGAGCGCCCAGTCCATCTCGCGCGCCATCCTCGAACCTCCTCCTGTAATGAGCACGAGCTTCGGTGACCGACAGGCTACATGGCGGCAACGGCTGGGAACGGGCGCTACTCGAAGGCCCGGAGGCCGGTGATCGCCTGGCCAAGGATGAGCGTGTGAATCTCGCTGGTCCCCTCGTAGGTCAGGACCGACTCGAGGTTGTTCATGTGGCGGATCACCGGGTACTCGAGCGTGATCCCGCTCGCCCCGAGGATCGAACGAGCCTCCCGAGCGATCTCCAGGGCCTC
>JBOGVI010000248.1:0-12335 GCA_050692695.1 Actinomycetota bacterium | reverse complement strand
CTGCTCCGGACGGAGTTCCTGTTCATCGGGCGGGACACCATGCCGAGCGAGGAGGAGCAGGAGTCCGCGTACCGCGCGATGGCCGAGGCCTTGGAAAGCCGCCCCATGATCCTTCGGACCCTCGACGTGGGTGGCGACAAGCCGCTCCCCTCCCTGCCCGTGACGCCCGAGGCCAACCCGTTCCTTGGGCTCCGGGGCCTCCGGCTCGGCTTGGCCCGGCCCGACGTGCTGCGCACACAGCTCCGCGCGGCGCTTCGAGTGGCGGCCGATCACCCGGTGAAGGTGATGTTCCCCATGGTCTCGACCCTTCACGAGCTCCGCGAGGCCTGCTCGCTCTTGGAGGAGGCCCGCCGCGAGGTGGAAGACGCGGGCGGCCGTTTACCCGAGCATCTCGAGATTGGGATCATGGTGGAGGTCCCCTCGGCCGCACTCGCCGCGTCCACTTTCGCCCCGGAGGTGGACTTCTTCTCCATCGGGACGAACGACCTCTCCCAGTACACGCTGGCCTCGGACCGGGGGAACGAACGCGTCGCGGCCCTGGCCGACGCGTTCCATCCGGCCGTCCTTCGGCTGATCCGGATGACCGTGGAGGCCGCCGCTCCCCTCGGCCGGCGGGTTGGGGTCTGCGGTGAGATGGCCGCCGATCCGTCCGCGGTCCCCATCCTCCTGGGGCTCGGCGTCCGCGAGCTGTCGGCCGCACCGGCGGCCGTTCCGAGGGTGAAGCGGGCCGTGCGCGAGACCGACCTCGCCTGGGCCCGGGACCTGGCCGAGGAGGCGCTCCGGCTGGACTCGGGGGGGGCGGTCCGGGCCCTGACGGCGGGGCGTTGAGCGCGCTGCTAGGGTTTGGCGGAGGTCCTCGCGTGAACGAACGGGCAGCCAAGGCCGCGTCCCTCCTCCGCCGGCTCACGTACGTGCGGATCGTCCTGGTGCCCGTGGTCATGTGGCTCGTCCTGGTCGATCCCTTCACCCACGCCTACGGTGTCGCGGCCGCGCTGTTCGCGGTGGCGGCGATCACCGACTTCTTCGACGGTTACCTGGCCCGGCGATGGGGCGCGACCACGACCCTCGGCAGCTTCCTCGACACCACCGCCGACAAGCTCCTGGTGTCGGGCGTGCTCGTCGCGCTGGTGGCCGCGGGACGGGCCTCGGCGTGGATCGCGGCGATCATCGTGGGCCGCGAGCTGGTGATCCTGGGACTGCGCGGGGTCGTGGCCGCCGACGGCGACGTCATGCGGCCGTCGATGTGGGGGAAGCTCAAGGCGAACGTCCAGTTCGTGGCCATCCTCCTCGCCATCCTGCGGACGGAGCCGAAGCTCGGGCCCCTGTACCTCGACCAGTTCGCCATGCTTGCCGCCGCCGTGGTCACGGTGGTGTCGGCCGCGGAGTACCTCGCCCGCTTCTCCCCAAGCCTGTTGACGACGCGACGCCGCTGACGCCGTGAAGGGACCGGCGTTCGTCACCGGCGGGACCGGGTTCGTGGGCGGGGCCGTGGTCCGCCACCTGCTCGCGGAGGGCCGCGACGTCGTGGCCCTCGCGCGGAGTGGCGCGGCGGCGGACGAGTTGGCCCGGGCGGGCGCGCGGCCCGTGCGAGGCGACGTCCGGGACCCGGCGTCGTTCGAGCCAATGCTGCGAGGCTGTGAGGTCGTCTTCCACGTCGCCGGGCTGAACGCGTCGTGCCTTCGCGAACCCTCGCCCCTGTTCAGGACGAACGTGGAGGGGACGCGAAACGTCCTGGAGGCCGCGGCGCGGGCCCGGATCCGCCGGTTCGTCCACACGTCCTCGGCGGCGACCATCGGCGAGAGCGCCGGATCCATCGGCCGGGAGGACACGTCGCACCGGGGCTGGTTCCTCACCGACTATGAGCGTTCGAAGTTCGACGCCGAGCGGCTCGTGATGGAGCGGGGCCCGGCCGTAGGACTGGAGGTGGTGTGCGTGAACCCGGCGTCCGTGCAGGGGCCGGGCCGTGCCGAAGGCTCGGCCCGGCTCCTTCGGGCCGCGGCCCGGGGCCGGCTCCCCGTGGCCGTGGACGTGTGGACGAGCCTCGTCGACATAGACGATTGCGCCCGAGGACACGCCCTGGCGGCCGAACGCGGCGCGTCCGGGGACCGGTACCTGCTGTGCGGCGGTTCGTTTCGGACTCGAGACCTCCTCCGCCTCCTGGAACAGGTAACGGCGCGGCGCCCTCGCACGGTGTTCGCCCCCGGGTGGGTATTGCTCGCGGCGGCGGCCGGCCTCGAAGCCGCGGCCCGGGCCCTGGGGCGCTCGCCCGTCGTGTGCCGAGAGGTGGCGCGGGCGGGCCTCCACGGCCACCGGTACGACGGATCGCGGGCCACGGGCAAGCTCGGCCTGGCCTACACGCCGGTCCAGGAGACCCTGCGGCGGACGCTCGAGTGGTTCGAGGCAGAAGGCCTGCTGGCCGGTCGTTCGGCCCGGGGCCGGGGGCGCGGCCCGGTGCGCGCGGCGTACGATGGGAACGTACACACGGGACCCGAACCGAACACCGGAGGAGCGACGCGCCATGAACGACCTCAGACCCGACCGGAACCTCGCCCTGGAGCTCGCTCGCGTGACGGAGGCCGCCGCCCTCGCCGCCGGGCGATGGGTGGGGCGGGGCGACAAGGAAGCGGCCGATCAGGCCGCCGTGGACGCCATGCGTCTGATGATCGACACCGTGTCGATGCACGGCACCGTGGTGATCGGCGAGGGCGAGAAGGACGAGGCCCCCATGCTCTACAACGGCGAGGAGGTCGGCAACGGCGGCGGCCCGGCGGTGGACGTCGCGGTCGACCCTATCGACGGGACCCGTCTCACCGCGGCCGGCCAGCCCAACGCGCTCGCGGTGATCGCCCTGGCCGAGCGGGGCACGATGTTCTTCCCCGGCGCCGCCGTCTACATGGAGAAGGTGGCCGCCGGCCCGGAGGCCGCGGACGTCATCGACATCACCGCGCCGCCCGAGGACAACGTCCGGCTGGTGGCGAAGGCCAAGGGCGTTCGGCCGGAAGAGATCGGCGTCGTGATCCTGGACCGCGACCGACATGCAGAGATGATCCAGCGGGTGCGCGAGACCGGCGCGAAGGTCTACCTGATCACCGACGGGGACGTGGCCGGGGCGATCTCGGCCGCGTCGTCCCGGCGCTCGGGGATCGACCTCCTCCTCGGGATCGGCGGCACCCCCGAAGGCGTCATCGCCGCGGCCGCCCTGAAGTGCCTGGGCGGGGCGATGCAGGGACGTCTGTACCC
Organism: Actinomycetota bacterium; assembly: GCA_050692695.1. Lineage (GTDB taxonomy): Bacteria > Actinomycetota > UBA4738 > UBA4738 > HRBIN12 > AC-69. Next base: position 9,095 of record JBOGVI010000248.1, on the reverse strand, counting down.
TCGGAGCGACGAGGAACGGAAGACGCTGGAGGACGCCGGCTTCGACATCGAAAAGGTGCTCGGCACCGACGACCTCGTTGCGGGCCACGACGTGTTCTTCGCCGCCACCGGCATCACGGATGGTTCCCTCCTGAAGGGTGTTCGGTATCAAGAGGACGGCGCCGTCAGCCACTCGCTCGTGATGCGGTCGCGGTCCGGCACGGTCCGGTACATCGAGGCCGAGCACCGGTTCGAGAAGCTCGAGCGAATCTCCGGAGTGGCCTACCGGCCGTAGGGGCGGTCACGGGAGCCGGTAGACGCCCTTGGTGTGCTTTACGACCACGCCTGTTCGGACCGCTTCGGCCAGGGCGGCGAGGAGGTTCGTCCGGATGTCCCGCTGCGTGAACGGATCCAGGTAGCCGCGCTTCAGCGCGAGATCCTGGATCACCGTCCAGTGAACGGGCTCTCCCTCCTCGCGAAGGACCGTGAGGGCGGCCTCCAGGAACTCCACCGCTAGAGCTCGCGGGCCTTCGGTATCACGGCAGCGGCGAACAGCTCCAGGACCGTGGGATCGGGGACGGCGAACGGAAGGGCCGCCGGGGCTACGATCACCTCCTCCACCCCGAGTCCGGAGAACGAGGCCAGCCGGTCGAGCACCTGCCCGGGGGTGCCGGAAAGCGTGTCGGCCATGAAGGCGTCGAGCGGCTCGCCGTCGAGTGCGTGGCCGGGCATCCACCCCTGCATCACGCGGAACCGGGCGGCGAGGTCCCCGGGGTTCTCCCCAACCAGCGTGTACAGCCCGACCGACAGCCGGAGCGTGGCCGGGTCCCGACGCTCCTCCTCGCAGATCTCGCGAGCCCGCTTCACCCGCTCCGCGTATCCCTTGGGCGTCCACCGCCACACCGTGTTCCACCCGTCGGCATGCCGCGCGGCCAGACGGAGCGACCGGTCCCCGCCCTTCGACCCCAGCCAGATCGGCGGGCGGGGCTGCTTGACGGGGCGAGGACGGTTGTACGCATCGTCCAGCCGGAAGTGCTCACCCCGGAAGGTGGCCGGGCCGCCCGGCAGGAGCAGCCCTAGCACCCCGAGGGTCTCCTCGAGCACCGCGAACCGCTCCCCCACCGTGCCGAACCCGTAGCCAAACGCGCGGAACTCCTCTTCGAACCATCCCGCTCCGATGCCCAACTCGAACCGGCCCCGGGAGACCAGGTCGATCGCCGTCGCCGCCTTGGCCACGATCGCCGGGTGTCGGAACGGCGCGCAGAGCACCAGGGTTCCCAGCCTGGCCCGTTCGGTGATCGCGGCAAGGCCGGCCAGGGTGGTCATCGGCTCCAGCGAGCCCTGCACGTCGGGCGGGCCCCCGTACCTCGCGAGCGACAGGAAGAAGTGATCGGACATCCACACCGAGTCGAACCCCAGTCGCTCCGCCATCCGGGCGAACTCCGCCACTCGGGCGAACGACACCCGCCCCCCGCCGGACAGCGAGAAGTCGTAGTGGGGCAGGGCGAGACCGAATCGCATCTACAGGTACCGGAGCACGTCGGCGGGTCCGGTCATCTCCGTGCCCGGCGGCACCTTGATTCCAGAGGGGACCTTCAAGCGCGGATAGATCGAGATGTGCTCGGCGAGGCGCACCCCCGCGTGCACGACGACCTCGTCCCCGAGGGCCACGTACCCCTCGATCTCGGTGCGGTTGTAGGGCTCCGACCGGACCTCGGACATCGACCCCACGACCACCTCGTGCAGCCGAGCCGCCGGGCCGACGATGGCCCCGTCCCGGATCTGGGAGCGCTCGATGGTGGCGTCCCTATGGACCTCGATGTCGTCGTCCAGGTTCGACTCGGTGATGGTGACCCCGGGGTGGATCTCGCAGAACCGTCCGATCCGCACCGCGGGCCCGATCGTTACCATCTTCTCGGCGATCTTCTCGGCGAGGGTCAGCCCGCTCGTGGAGTCGCGCATCGCCAGGGTCTCCGGGGCGATCCAGACGTGCTGTTCGGGGTCAATGGGCGGCCCCAGCAGCCGGTCCACCGCCTCGAAGTTCCCTTGGAGAACGTCGACCATGGTCTCGACGAAGTCTTCCACGTTGCCAAGGTCCCCGATCCTTCGCACGGGGTGCGAATACACCGGGTAGCCGTTCCCCACCAGCCAGGGCAGCAGGTCCTTACCGAAGTCGAGTCGGGCACGGCGAAGCTCCATGATGGTCCGCTCGCCGGCCAGCTCGCGGAGCGCTCTCGTCTCGATCAGGTAGAAGCCGGCGTTGGTCCGGAGGGGGAGCCTCTTGAAGGCTTCGTCGTCGGGGGCGCGGAAGTGCTCTCGCAGCTCGGCCAGGGTAGGCTTCTCCACGAACTCGGTGACGCGCCCGTCGTCGTCGGTGAGCATCACACCGTACTTCTCCGCCACTTCGTCCGGCTCCCGCACCATGGCGGCGATCGTCGCCACGGCGCCGTGCTCCACGTGGGCCCGGAACATCGGCGCAAGGTCGAAGTCGATGATGGAGTCGGTGGGAAACACCAGCGCGGGCTGCGTGATGTCCCAGTGGTCGAGCATCCGAAGGGTCGAGTCGGCGCTGCCGGTCGACAGGGAGTCGTACTTGACCGGCGAGTACTTCACGTCCACGCCGAACCCCTCCCCGTACCCGATCATGACTTTGATCTGGTACCGGTTCTCCTTGCCGTGGGCGATCACGTAGTAGTCCTTGATCCCCTCGCTCGACAGGATCTGGATCACCCACCGGATCAGCCGCCGGCCCAGGAACGACATGGCGGCCTTGGAGCGGAGGTAGCCGGGCGCCTTGAGCGTGAGCGGACGAGCCCGAACGCCCTGGCCGCCAGCGAGGCCGATGCCGACGACTTCGGATACTTCCGGCATGTGGTCGAATGATATCCGGGTTCCCCCGTTCGGGTTCGGCCGGCCGGGCGGGCTCCCCTCCGATCGAGGGTTGAAGTCCCGGCCCGATGCGGCCGATGCCTCTTGGAGGGACCGGACGGACCGAAGGAGCCCACATGGACGAACACGAGAGCCCGACCGAGTTGATCGGCGATCCCGTCTTGCCCGTCCTCCCGCCGCCCGCCGCACCCCAGGCCCAGGCGTTCGCCTGGTCTCCCGGACCTCACGGGACGAAGCGGCCATGGCGACTCGGAATCGTGGCCGGCGCCGCCGGCCTGGTCGTGGCCATCGTCGCCGCCCTGGTGGTCTTCCAGGTCACCCAGCCCGAGAGCCGAGCCCGGGCCGCGCTGGCGTTCGCCTTCGGCCCCGGCGACACGACGGGCTTTCGCCAGCACATCACGATGGACGGAACGATCTCCGCCGGCGTCTTGGGCACCCAGCCCCTGGCCATGGACATGACCCAGACCATTCGGTGGGAGGTCATGTCCGTGGACGACGACGGCGTGGCGACCGTCGAGATCCGGATCGAAGACACATCGGGCACCGTGAACGGGATATCCGTTCCGGGCATCGGGTCCGACCAGTCGTTCACGATGCGGATCTCCCCGGACGGCCAGATCTTGACCGCGAACGGCCTGGCTTTCGGGGGCTCTGCGGACGCGGGCGGCATGGGGATCCCCGGTATGGACCAGGTGACGCCGGTCCTCCCCGATCACCCGGTGTCCCCGGGCGATACGTGGGTGAAGCGGTTCTCCCAGGAGTTCCCGTTCGGAAAGGGCGCGATCGAGTACACCGCGCGGAGCACCTTCGATCGGTACGAGGACGTTGACGGCTCGAGGACCGCGGTCATCACGACCCGATACGCGATGCCGATCGACCTCACCATCGACGTGGGCGAGCTGTTCGAGGCGTTCGGGGGCAGCCTGGGAGCCACCCGGACCGAGCCCTCCGAACTGGCGGACGCGAAGATGATCTATACCGGAAGCGGCTCGTTCGCTATGACGAGCTGGCTGGACCTGACCAGCAGGGAGCTGGTGAAGAGCTCCAGCAGCGGGGACTTCGACATGACCATGCGGATCACGGGGTTCCCCGAAGCGGTCGCCTTCCCGGCGAAATTCTCCTTCGACGGAACGTTCACCCAGGAGCTCGAGCGGATCTAAGGGCCTCCCGGTCAGGCCGGTGAGGAGCGCTGGTCGATCGTGCCCTCCAGAACCACCTGCCCGGACGCGTCGCGGACGAGCACCGTGGTGAACCCGGTGAGGTCGGTGTTCTCGAACTGCCGGAAGACCTGGGCTCCGCCGTTGGCGTCGAGCTCGGCGATGGTGCGGGCCCCGATCTCCCGGCCCGCATCGTTTCGAAGCGCGATGCGGAAGGGGCGGAGGGCCGGGTTCCTGGGGAGCCCGTTCACGATCACGATGACGAAGTCCAACTGGGTGGTCGAGACGAGCTGCAGCACCGCCCCCCCGCCCCGCCCGAGCGCGAGGGTCGGCGCGAGCTGCCCGAGATGGAACTCTGTCGCCGCCGGCTGGAAGGGCAGGGTCCGAAGCACGCCCTGGAACTGCTCCAGGGCCGCGGCTCGCTGCCGCTCGGCCCGGGCCGCCCGCTCGGCGAACCGCTCGGCCCGCCCGGCCATCACGGCTCCCCATCCCAGCCCGGCCACGGCCACCATGGCCGCCACCGCCCCCGCCCCCGCCGTCCGGAGCCGGCGCCTCGAGCCTGGCTTCCTGGCCGCCTCGTGGATCCGTGCCACCACCCGCTCCCCCAGTGCGTCCGGAAGGGGGGCCTGCGCCAGGGCCAACCCGAACGTCGCTGCGGCCTCCCCCAGCTCGGCGGCCTCCTTCCGGCACCCAGAGCACCACTGGAGGTGTCGCTCCACGGCGACCCGGTCCCACGTCCCCACCACCCCGACCGCCAACTCGGGGAGCTGTTCGCGAACGGCCACGCAGTTCACGGCCGCTCCTTGCCCAGGTTGGCGCGGCGGACCTTGATCAGCGCGGTACGGAGCCGCGTCTTCACGGTCCCGAGGGGGATGCCATCGGCCTCGGCGATCTCCCGGGCCGTGAGGCCGCCGAAGTAGGCCCGAGCCAGCAGCGTCCGCTCCGCCCGGGACAGCGACTCCAGGGCCCGGATCGCCGCGTCGCGTTCGATGAGGGGTTCCTCCTCGCTCGCTCCCGCCACCTCCGGCACCTCGTCCACAAGCACCAGCGTGGGCCGGGTGACGCCGGTCTCGCGCCGGAGGCGGTCCACGGCCAGGTTGTGCGCGATCGTCATGAGCCAGGTGGACAGGCGCCCCCGGGCCGAGTCGAACCTGGCGGCCTTCCGCCACGCCGTGAGGAACACGTCCTGGGTGAGCTCCTCGGCCGCCTCGGCGCTGCCTAGGAGGCGAAGGCCCATGGTGAAGATGGGCCGGGCGAACCGCGCGTACAGGGTCCGCACGGCGTCCTCGTTGCCCGCAAGGAGTCCTTCCACCAGTTGCTGTTCCTCTCGTACGAAGAGCGGACCTTCGGTCCGGCCGTTCACTCGGCCCTCTCCCTTCGGGTATACGGGCATCGGTTCACGCGAAGCTTGCCAGCCACGTCGTGAGCACCATTATGCAACCCGGCCAGTCGCTCGGCCCTTTGGACGTCCGAGAGCTCCTCCCGGGGTCCGGCCCGGAGTGGGATGATGCCGCCATGCGCAACGTCGTGCGCGTGACGCTGCTCGGGGCGGCCTGCGCGGGCGCACTGGTGTCGTCGGCCCCGTGGGCCGATGCCCAGTCCAGTGTGCCGAAGGTCGTCGAGCTCCGGCTGACCGGCGTGGTGGACCCCTTCATGGCGAACTACGTCCGAAGCGGGATCGAGGCGGCCGACTCGCGGGCCGCGGCCGCCGTGCTCCTCGCCATCGACACGCCCGGCGGGCTGGACTCGTCGATGCGCCAGATCGTCCAGGCCATCCTGAACTCCGACGTGCCGGTGATCGGCTACGTGTCGCCCCAGGGAGCCCGGGCCGCATCGGCGGGTGCCTTCATCCTCATCGCCTGCCCGGTGGCTGCGATGGCTCCGGCGACGAATGTGGGGGCCGCGCATCCCGTGGGAGTGTCGGGGGCCATCGAGTCCGAGAAGGCGGAGAACGACGCGGCCGAGTACATCGTGAGCCTGGCGGAACGCAGGGGACGAAACGCCGAGTGGGCGGAGCAGGCCGTGCGGGAGTCCGTGAGCGCGTCGGCCCAGGAAGCGCTGGAACTCGGGGTCATCGATCGCATCGCCCCCGACGCCCGCTCGTTGCTCGTGGCCGTAGATGGCAGGTCCGTGGACGTGGGCGGGGGCCGGACGGTGGTGTTGCGAACCGCGGGGGCGTCGGTGGAGCCGCTCGCCATGGGGTGGGTGGCCCGCCTCCTCCATACGCTGCTGGACCCCAACATCGCCTTCATCCTGTTCTACCTGGGATTGCTGGCCCTGTACTTCGAGCTGGTCAACCCGGGGCTCGGCGTCCCGGCGGTGGTGGGGGTGGTGCTGCTGGTGACAGCCTTCCTCGCGTTCGGGATGCTTCCTGTCCAGCTCGCCGGGGTGATTCTCCTCGCCGCGTCGGCCGTGTTCTTCCTCTGGGAGCTGCACGCACCCGGCATCGGGGTGCCGTTGGCGGGCGGCGTCGTCACGCTGATCCTGGGGGGGCTCCTGCTCTTCGACACGTCCGTCCCCGGGGTGCGGGTCTCGCCCTTGGTCATCGCCCCGGTCGCAGCCTCCGCGCTGGCCTTCTTCGGGATCGTGGTGCGGGCGGTGGTCCGGGTGCACCGCCAGGTCCCGGCGTCTGGCCCGGAGCGCATGGTGGGACTGGATGGGACGGCGGCCGGACCCCTGCGACCGCATGGGGTCGTGCAGGTCGCCTCCGAGGAGTGGAGCGCGGAATCGGTCGCCGGAAACATCCCTCGGGGCGCTCGGGTCCGGGTGGTGGGCGTCGAGGGCCTCAGGCTGAGGGTGGAACGGGTTGACGAAAAGACCCCAGCGGCGCTGGGCGGAACCGAAGGGAGCGTGGAGTGATGGAGCTGCTGATCGGACTCGGCGTCGTCGTGGTGCTGCTGGCCTTCCTCATGCCCCAGGCGATCAAGATCGTTCGCGAGTACCAGCGGCTGGTGGTGTTCCGACTGGGGCGGCTGCTGAGGACGAAGGGACCTGGGCTCGTGCTGCTGATCCCTGTCGTGGACCGGGCGGTATGGGTGGACCTCCGCGAGTTCTTCCTGGAGATCCCTCGCCAGGACTCCATCACGAAGGACAACGCCCCCATCTCCATCGACTTCATCACGTTCTACAAGGTGATGAACCCGGACTGGAGCGTGGTGCAGGTGGCCAACTTCGCCGGAGCGGCGCAGAACCTCGCGGCCACGACCCTCCGGGCGGTGGTCGGGGACATCCTCCTCGACGACGTGCTGGCCAAGCGCGACGAGATCAACCAGATCCTTCGAGCCAAGCTCGATGAGGTCACCGAGCGATGGGGCGTCAAGGTCACGAACGTGGAGATCCGCGAGATCATCCCGCCCCCCAGTGTCCAGGAAGCCATGACCCGGCAGATGTCTGCCGAGCGCCAGCGGCGGGCCGTGGTCACCGAAGCCGACGGTGCGAAGCAGGCTGCCATCACCGTTGCGGAGGGCAACAAGCAGTCGGCCATCCTGAACGCCGAGGGCGACCGGCAGGCGGCGATCCTCCGGGCGGAGGGCTTCGCGCTCGCGCTCACGAAGATCTTCGAGTCCGCGCAGGGCGTGGACGCGAAGACGATGAGCCTCCAGTACCTCGACGCACTCAAGCAGATCGGGGCCTCGGCGTCGACCAAGTTCATCATCCCGATGGAGTTCTCCAACATGCTCTCCGGGATCGTCGGCGTGACCGGCAAGGTGTTCGGGGACGGCGGCGACGGGAACACCGGGCCGAAGCGTTAGCCAGAGCCCCGAAGGACCCTTCGGCGGGGGAACCGCGCAAGCCGCGACGGTGTATCAGCGGTGACCGACCGGGTGGAGGATCGTCCACTGGAGGAAGCCGAGCTCATCGAGCTCGCGAAGGAAGGCGACGTCCGCGCGTACGGGGAGCTGGTGGAGCGGTATCGGGACGTGGCCTTCCGGACCGCGTACCTCATCACCCGAAGCGCCGCGGATGCGGAGGATGCTGCCCAGGATGCGTTCGTGAAGGCCTACTACGCGATCGACCGGTTCCGCGCGCGGGAGTCGTTCCGCCCGTGGATCCTGCGGATCGTCTCCAACGAGGCGAGGAACCGGCTGCGCTCGGCCCGGCGGCGCGAGGGACTAGCGCTGCGTGTCGCGGAGCACCACGGCCGGGAGGATGCGGGCCAATCTCCCGAGGCGGCGGCCCTCGACACGGAGACGAAGGAGGCGCTCCTGTCCGCGGTGGAGAGCCTGCGAGAGGGCGATCGAACGATCATCGCCTACCGCTACTTCCTGGAGCTCTCCCAAGCCGAGACGGCGGAGGCCCTGGGGATCCGCCCCGGCACCGTGAAGTCCCGACTGTCCCGAGCCCTGGACCGTCTGCGGGAACGCTTCCCGGCGGATCTCTCCCCGCGCGAGCCGATGGAGGCGGCCGATGGCTGACCGGCCCACGAACGCGGACGTCGAGCGGGCCCTCGTCGCGCTCGGCGCGAGCCTGGAATACCCCACGACGCCCTCGATCGCGCCCGCTGTGGTCGCCTCGCTGACGACCGAGCTCCGGCTCCGGCCCGGGCCGCCCTTCCCCGGGCTGGCCCTGTGGCCGCGCCGCCGCGTGCTCCTGCTCGCGGCGGCGCTGGTCCTACTGCTTGCCGGAACCGCGCTGGCCGCGCGCCTGGTGATCGGCGCCGTCGAGATCCGCGTGGTCCCCACCCCCGCGACGCCGAGGCCGACCGACGTCGCGACCGGGGCCGCGCTCGGCGATCGGGTCACCCTGGCGGAAGCCGAACGAGCCGTCTCCTTCCCGGTGCAGCTCCCCCCGGGGCTCGGCCCTCCCACCGACGTGCACCTTGCCGAGGTCCCGTTCGGCGCCCCGGTCGTAGTGCTCACGTGGGCACCCGATGCGACCCACCCCCGGATCGAGGGCATCCCATGGGGAACCATGCTCATGGAGCTCCCCGGGGAGGAGGAGCCCGTCGCGTTCAAGGAGCTCTTGGGGAGCACGCTCTTCCGGACGGTGCGGGTGAGCGGGCACGACGGGTTCTGGATCTCCGGCCGTCACGACCTCGTGCTCCGGACCCCTCAAGGCGAGCGGCGCTTC
>JBOGVI010000247.1:0-2111 GCA_050692695.1 Actinomycetota bacterium | reverse complement strand
GTATCGACCATTGCGCATGCAAAGCAAGGGGATGCCTCACAAGCCGGCGTCAAGTCTCGGCACCCCCCCTCGGCGGGGATAGGCAATCCTGCCCATGCGGCGGGTGCGCGAAGGTTGAATTGTGACTGTGAATCCCTTCCCGAGGCCCCGATGACGTCATTCCGCCCTGACCTACGTTGTTCAACGCTTCTGGCCGCGCTGGTGGGACTCTCTGTCCTGGGCTGCGAAAGACCCGATAACCCCATGGAGGCACCCAAGCCTTCCGCTCAGGTGTTCGGTCCAGGGACGGAGGTGGAGCCCAATGATGCGTGCCCAGCGGCCCAAGATCTCGGGGCTATCACGCTCCCGGTAACGCTAGAGGGCAGTCTGGACGGTTCTCCTCTTCCGAGCGGTGATGTTGACTTCTTCCGATTCGCGAGCCCGCCGAATACCGTGGTGAGGGTGGACCTCCAACGAGTGACGCTTGGTGATCCTTTTCTCGGGTTTTTCGATTCCGGCTGTAATCGGATCGCCGTCGACGATGATGGGGGGGGGAATCTCAACTCCAGGTTGGTGATTACGATCCCGGCGGACGGCGCCTTCATCCTAGGCGTTTCCAGATGTTGTGACTTCGAGTTCAACCAAGGTGGCAGCGGCTCGTACCAGCTGATCATCCAGGAAATCCTGCCGCCGCCGAATGATGCTTTCGCGAGCGCGACAACGATTCCGGCTCTGCCCTTCAGCGACGCCGTGGATATCGGAGCGGCAAGCATGGAGGCAGGCGAGCCGACGCCGTCCTGTGCGATCCCCTTTGGCCCTGTGAGCAAAACTGCCTGGTACGCGTTCACGCCTGTCGAGACCAGATCGATCTCGGCGAGCGTCGTCAATACTGCCTTCGCGCCGGTGGTCGCCGCCTACACCGGGAACTCGTTGGCCGACCTAACCGAGGTGGGCTGCCGCGTGTTCGGAGGGATCGTGACCTTCCGTGCTGAGGCTGGCACGACCTACTACTTCCAAGTCGGTGGATTGTTCGGGCAAGGCGGTCCGCTGGAGTTCCGCCTGGACACCACGCCACCACCAGTGGCTGGCTTTGGCTTCTTCCCCTTTGACCCCTCGGTCTTCGACGTCGTCCAGTTCTCCGACTTCTCCTTTGACCCAGGCGGAGTGGGCTTCGCATCGCACGCGTGGAGCTTTGGCGATGGGGCGACCGGTACCGGCTGCTGCCCGACGCATCGGTATGGAGCCGACGGAGACCATACGGTGGGGCTCACGGTCACGACGTTCGACGGTCGCACGGCGTCAACCTCCCAGACCGTGCTCGTCCGGACGCATGACGTCGCGATCACGAAGTTCTCAGTTCCGAACGCGGCGAGTGCTGGGCAAACCCGGCGCATCACGGTCGGCATCAACAGCAAGCGACACCCCGAAACCGTGGACGTGCAACTCTTGAAGAGCGTGCCCGGAGGCTTCCAGCTCGTTGGGTCTCTGAGCCAGTCTGTGCCGGTGCGCCCGTCGAACCGCACCACGGATTTCAACTTCAGCTATACATTCACGAGCGCAGAAGCGCAGATCGGGAAAGTGACCTTCAAGGCCGTCGCCCTCATCAGCGGCGCGCGTGATGCGCTGCCGGCGGATAATGAGGCGATCGCTCCGCCGACCAAGGTGAGCCGGTAATCTCGGGTTCCCCCTCTCCGCGATGCGGAGAGGGGTCCCGCAACAGTTCGCTCCTTCCCGCGCGTTTTTTCCTACCGCCGCTCCGCGGTCGCGCCGTACCGTCCAGCATGCTCGCCCGCGTCCGCTCGGCCGCCGTGCTGGGGATCGACGCCTACCTGGTGGACGTCGAGACCGACATTGCGAATGGCCTCCCGACCTTCGTCACGGTGGGGCTGCCGCAGGGCGCGGTGAAGGAAGGGCGGGAGCGGGTGTTCGCCGCGCTCGCGAACTCGGGGTACACCTTTCCACTCAAGCGCATCACGGTGAACCTCGCCCCGGCGGACATCCGCAAGGACGGCTCCGCCTTCGACCTCCCGATCGCTCTCGGCGTGCTGGCCGCCACGGAGCAGATCTCGGCTGCGCGGCTCGGGCGGGTCGTGGTGCTGGGCGAGCTCGGGCTCGAAGGCGCGATCCGGCCG
>JBOGVI010000246.1:0-7262 GCA_050692695.1 Actinomycetota bacterium | reverse complement strand
GGTAAGGGCTCCTGACCTGACCTTCTATGTTGTCAAGCCGCCTGTTCAAGCCTCCTCCCGTCCATCAGCAAGTGCCGGTAGACGACATTTGACAGGTGCCGCTTCAGGCATCGCATCGCTTCCTTGTGCGACTTGCCCGACTCGCGTTGCCGGGCCAGGTAGGCCTTCGCCTCAGCGTTGGTTCGGGACTGGGCGAGAGCGATGTAGTGGAGCGCCCAATTGAGCTGACGGTTTCCCCTTCGGTTCAGCCGGTGCCGGTGGGTCTGGCCGGAGGAGGCGATCAGCGGCGCGGTCCCCGAGAGCAACGCGAAGGAGGCCTTGGACCGGATCCTCGAGATCTCGCCTACCTCCCCCAGGATCTTGGCCGCGATGAACGGCCCGATTCCGGGGATCTGGGTGAGCGTGGTGTCGACCTCTCCGAGCTTGTCGGCGATGCGGCGGTCGGCCCCCGCGATCTCGGCCTCCAGCCGGAGGATCTCTCGAAGGCGATGGCGCACGAGCTCACCCTGAACGGAGCGGTCCCGGCTGACCAGGGTACGGGCCCTTGCCACGTGCCTTCTGGCTCGCAGGTTCGGCACCATCTGCTCGTAGCCGGGACGAAGGACCACCAGGTCGGCATGGACCCGGTTGGCCACCTGGGTCCTGGTCCGAACCAGCTGGTCACGGTAGTCGACGAGCAGCTTGAGATCGGAGAGCAGGGCGGTCCGTCTGGCCGAGGGCAGCGTCTCGTCGGCAGCGACTACCCGGGCGATGGCGACCGCGTCGACCGAATCCGACTTGCCCTTCGACCGCCGGCGTCGCTCCACGTGGGTGAGCGAGGGGCAGACCTCCCGAACGTCTTCGGCACCATCAAGCAACATCCTCGCCACAGCCGCCCCGTAATGAAGGGACCCCTCCATCCCGATCGTGCGGCGTTGCCCCTGCTCCCTCACCCACTGCATCAGCAACCGGTGCCCCGCGGGGGCGTTTGCGAACTCCCGGACGCCGAGCACTCTTCCGAGGACATCCACCGATGCCGCGGCGAGGCTCCCCTTGTGCGTATCGATCCCGATCGCCACCTCCACGCTGGCCCCCTTCTCCGGCCGACCTACGATGGTGGCTGGCGGAGGACAAGCAGGCGTCGGGTCGAGCCCAGCCTTCTATGAGGTCACTTCCGCCGGCCCGGTTCCGGCCGGAGGGACGGTCAGGTCAAAGGTCAGCGGCACGCCGCGACTGGCAATTTCGGAGTCACCTCCGGCCGGTTCCGGGACACTCTCGCCCATAGGCGGAACCCACCAGGGATTTCATACGCCTGCGCATTTTGTTGCCCAGCCGTTCCCGTCGTTTCTTGACGTCTCCCGGTCGTTCGCGGGACGAATGCGGGACGATCGAGGCAGCGGTTTGAAGCCAACGCGCTCATGGTCGTCGCACGCGAGCGCGAGATGGCCCGCCCCCCGGAATCGCAGACTGCATGCCGTCAGATGGGCAAGGCCTCGTAGACCTCGACGGGCAAGACGATGCCCTTGAGGGGGACTGAGCCCAGGCGTCGGAAGCCGATGTCGTCTCGTTCCCCGGCGAATCGAACGACGTCCACATCCACCAGTGTCTGGCCCGGTTCCGCGAACCCGGCGAGACGGGCCGCCAGGTTCACGGTGCGGCCGTAGTACTCGCCGTCCTGGAAGATCACGGGGCCGACGGCGACCCCCGCGTGGGCAGGTGGCAGACCGACATCGCCGGTGCGACGGCCCACCTCGATCGTCGCGAGCACGGCGGCACCGGGGTCGCGGAACGATGACATGACCCCGTCGCCGAGCCACTTCACCGCCCTCCCGTCGCGACGCCCGACCTCCTCCTGCACGAGCTGGCCCAGGTCGGCCGCGAGCCCGGCAGCGGCCTCGTCGCCTCGTTCCTCGGTGAGCGCGGTGTATCCCGTGAGGTCGAGGAACGCGAACGCGGTCGGACGTTCGGGCCGTTCATACAGGCCCATCGCCTCGATCGCGCTTTCCAGGTGCTGCACGCCGTCGTCGGTCCACACCCGCTCCTGCTGGCGGCGGTAGACCGCGAGGACGAGCTTCTCCATGCCGGGCGCGAGCTCGACCCCGATCGCGTTTACGGCATCGATCATCTCGCCCTGGCTGAGTCCGGCCTCGAGGCGCGGCAGCTCGATGAGGCGGTGGAACACATCGCCTTCCGTCTCGGCGATGCGGCCGAGCGACTCCGCGTAGACGCGCAGAGCCCGAGCATGTGTCTGCCAGTCAACCCCGGCTTCCAGGGCGACGCGCGGGAGCTCGAGCATCGAGACGAGGTCCTCCGGAGCCGGGTCGTCCGGTTCGGGGCGAACCTTGCCCAATGCCTCCTCGAACGAGAGGACGAGATCGACGGGGAAGCCGGCCTCGGCGGCCACCTCTGCATAGGTGCGTGACGAAAGGGCCGCCCACCGATAGTGGGTGCCCTCCAGGAAGGCGAGGGAGAAGCGCCGTTCCCGGATCGCACGGGCGATCGCCTCGATCGAGAGTCCGCCCTGATCAGATGACCGAACGAACCGGACCTTGTACACGTCTGCGTCAGGGAACGTCCCGTCGTCCGCGGCGGCCAGGATCCCAAGATCCACGAGTCGCTCGACGAAGGCGGCGGGCACACCTGCTCGCTCGGCCAACTCGGTCGCGTCACGCGCAGTCACGGTGCGCGAATGATATGCCCCTCCCGGAGCGGTCCGAACTCGAACTCGTCTCCAAGAGGCCACCTGGGATGTCGTCGGGTAGTACCATGTTCGTTCGATCGGTTGGCGCTGAGGGCTCGAACCCCGAACGGTGGCTCGGTTCGACCGTGGAGCCGCCCAGCGGCACGAACCCAGCAGCTGACCCACCTAACCCGAGCAACCGCAGCGGAGTAGTCAGCGACCCGGGCGGGCTTCATCTACTGTCTTGTCCGAGAGCCCTCTACGAGCCTTGGCGGTGGGCATGTCCGATCCTCGTCGCGAGCCGGCATTGCGCGGTCGGCGCAGAGTGCGAAGCGCTTGATCGGTTGTTGGAGGTCGTGCGGGCGGGCCAGAGTCAAGTGCTGGTCGTGCGCGGCGAAGCGGGATCGGCAAAACCGCGATGTTGGACTACCTCGCGGCGAGCGCGTCGGGGTGTCACATCGCGCGCGCGGCGGGCGTGGAATCCGAGATGGAGCTCGCATTCGCCAGCGTGCATCAGCTCTGCGCGCCGATGTTAGACACGAAGAAAGGAGGACTAGATGACAACCCACAAAGTAGTGAGGCACGACGAATGGGTGGCAGCCCGAAAGAAGCATCTGGCCAAGGAGAAGGAGTTCACTCGCCTTCGCGATCAGCTCAGCAGGGAGCGGCGCGACCTTCCGTGGGAGCTCGTCGAGAAGGAGTACACGTTCGAGGCGGAGAACGGTCGGCGGACGCTCGCCGAAGTCTTCGAGGGACGCAGCCAGCTCGTCATCTACCACGCGATGTTCGATCCGGAGACGGCGGGGGAGCACACAACTTGGACAACCGAGGCGGCGTGTTATGCCTGTTCGTTCTGGATGGACAACTTCAACGGCATCACGGTCCACCTGAATAATCGCGATATCATGATGGCGGCCGTCTCGCGGGCACCGTACCCGAAGTTGGCCGCATATCGGGAACGCATGGCTTGGACGTTCCCCTGGTATTCGTCCGCGGGCAGCGACTTCAACTTCGACTACCGGGTCTCGTTCACCCTTGACGAGCTGAGGGCGGGTGAGGTCGAGTACAACTACCGGCCGACCCGGTGGTCGGGGACGGAGGCGCCGGGGATCAGCGTCTTCCTCAAGGAAGGTGAGCAGGTCTATCACACCTACTCGACGTACGAACGAGGCCTCGACATGCTCAACGTCGCGTACCACTATATGGACCTGGTTCCAATGGGCCGAGACGAGGACGAATCCGGGTTGGACTCCTGGCTCCGCCGCCGGGACGAGTACCCGGACTGATGTCCCTCAGTCAGGTCCTCTCGGCCGCGAGGGTCATCAGACCAACCAGGAGGCGAGGGTTCTGCCCCGCGTGCCGAGGATGGGATGCGGGGACGGCCGATCATCCACGTCGTGCCGAGGGCGAGGTCTCGCCTCCGGCATTGACCGCGCTCGCCTTCCTTGCCCTGGCCGCTGTTGCGTGGGCGGGGACGATTTGGCAGTCGAGGGGCGCCGCCGAGATGGAGATGGGTCTCGGGTCGCTCGAGTCGTTTGCGATCAGCTGGGCCGTGATGATGGTAGCGATGATGCTGCCCTCGGCCCTGCCGCTCGTGTACGAGTTCGCTCGGCGCTCAGAGGGGAGACGGCGCTGGCAGGTTGCCACGGGGGTGCTCGCCGCCACGTACCAGTCGATCTGGCTCTGGTTTGGCCTCGCCTGCTACGTCGTGCTGAGGGCCTTCCCGGTGCCTCCGGCCGATCAGCGTGCGGTCGGGGGACTGGCGCTCGCGCTGGCCGGGCTGTACGGGCTGACGCCGATCAAGGCCACGAGTGAGGCGAGGTGCCGGGAACTCTGCTCTCTGCACGGACCCCTGCCGTTCAGCTTGGTGCGAAGCGCCCTGGTCGCGGGCGCGAGATACGGCCTCAGCTGCCTCGGATGCAGCGCCGGGTTGATGGTCGCGTTGGCCATCATCGGAATGTCGAACCTGGGCTGGCTGATGATCCTGGCCGGCGTGGTCCTCGTCTACAAACTCGCGCCAGCCCCAAGCATGCGGCGGATGTGGTTGCTTTCCGGGGCTCTGATCGCGATGGCGGTCGTGTACGCATCGATGGCATAGCTCATCGAAAGGGATGTACGAACGGGGCGGTTGGTGGGCGCCCTCGTTCACGACGTCGGGCGGTTATCCGTCCACGTTCCCGCGATTCAGGAGGGGTCCTTGGCGCGTGCCAGGCCGCCCCGAGCGCCTCCAAGCGGAGGCGAAGGAGCATCGAACCCGATGCGCGGGAGCCCGAAGTGGGGGCCACATTGGGGCCACAATTGGCGGGGAAACCTGGAGAACCAGGGGAAGGGTAGCGACGCGAAACCCCAGGTCAGAGCCCTTTTCGATCGGATCGCCCCTGGTAGCGAGATCGCATCAATCGGTCTTGAAAACCGCTGCGCAGGTCTACGCACAAGGAGCTCTGTCCGCGGATCGAGAAGGTGCGCGCCCGGTTCGCTTCGCTGATGCGGGTCCCCCCGAATCGGACGGTAGTAGCGTGTTGGGGAAGGGGAACCGTGATGCGGATATTCACCCTCGCGCTAGTCGCCCTCGCGCTCGCAGCTTGCGACCGAAACCCGACGGCCGGAGTACAGGATCCTCGAGCCCTTGTCGGTCCAGATTACGTGGTGCCCGTTGTCGCCTCAGGCGACACCTGGGATCTGGGCTTCGGGCGCATTCCTCTCAGGCCGGCTGCCCCCTGCTTCGCGCTCGATGATCTGCGGGGCTCGTACATCCTGTGCACCAACCTCGTGTACCCCGAGCTCGGTTCCGGGGTTGTCGAACCGTTGGGGAGTGAGGGGTCGCTCGTCTTCGGCACCGTATCGACCCGCGTGGCGACGGTCGAGGTCGCCTTGGAGGATGGCTCTGTCGTGGCAACCAACCCTTTCGCACCACCCGAGACCGCCACGATCGAGCGCAACCTCTTCGCCCTCGAGATCGACCAGAGGCATGGGAGCGCGGTCGCAACCCTCCTGGACCGGGGAGGCCGCAGACTCGCTACCGCCGAGTTCCGGTGGGAGGAAGACGCGGGGGGCACCGTCCGCTTCGAGGCGCTGTAGATACCTCGCATCCCCAGTATCCGAATCGCCCGTGCGGGCACGCTAGCCGGTCTACGCACAAGGAACGTTATCCGCCCACCTCATGGATCCCTCGGGCATGCGGACAGAGGCGGGGCGCGCAGCTGCCTTGGTCAAACTTCACCTTCATCGGTGCGGGTCTTCCTTGCCACATCCCTTCCCTCGCCATGATTAAGTGGCGGCTCGCGGTCGTCGTTAGGAGCATAAGCGCCACGTGAAACGTGCGAACACACTAGACGAATGGGACCGGTTGTCCGTACTCCATCGCTAATTCTTGATACACGGTGAGGGACATCACAAAGTGCTGGGGTGCCGGGACCGGAAGGAACACATGGATGAAGATGCCGAGCTGACCACCGACCTCCCGTAGACCGCAGTAGACAGTCGTGCCGCTAATGGCGAAGTCGGACTCCGATAGGGTCAAAAGGCACCTGTCACTTCCACTCCCTGTGGGCACGAACGCGCCCACCTCGACCCCTCCAGCAAATGCGAAGCTCTCGTTTAGCTCGACATGCCCGGCTCCGATTGGAATCGATACCCGCGGCGATTCGGCCCTTGATATTCCGGAGAAAAAGAGCAGCGCGGCGATTCCCACCACTCCTATTACTCCAACCGACGACCTCACCTTTGCCTTCATCGGGACTCCTCTCCTCCACTGCGCGGAAACAGCCGTGCTGCTTCGATGGCGGGCAGGGTGGAGGGCGAGGCAGTGGGTAGCCGACCGTCGGCCGGGCCATGTTGCGTCGCTAACGACCATATGCCTTGCATTCGACCGGACTCAACTCCGAGCGGCCGTATCGGCTCAAGAGAGGCCGACGGGCCGGAGGGGAGTCGCTCGGGAGAAGAGTCGCGGGAACAACAGCCCGGCGCCCAGGGGTCAGTGAGGGAGCTGTGGTCTTGACCCGACTTCGTGGACACGTCCGGGCTAGGCAACAGTAGCGTCCTCTCGCTCCTGCTGGAAGCTCCTTTCGAACTCGTTGGGGCTCAGGTACGCGAGGCTCGAGTGCAACCTCCGGCGGTTGTGGAACATCTCGATCAACTCGAACACCGCGGAGCGAGCTGCCGCCCGCGTGGGGAACCGGTGCCGGTGCACCAGCTCCCTTTTGATGGTGGCGAACAGGCTCTCGGCGGCGGCATTGTCGAACGCCGTTCCCACTCCGCCCATCGATCCGGAGGTCTCCGCTTCGGCGAGCCGCCGGGTGAACGCGAGCGAGACGTACTGCGAGCCCTGGTCGGAGTGATGGATGAGTCCGGGGCCTGGCCGGCGGCGCGACGTCGCCATCTCCAGGGCGTCGACGACGAGCTCGGAGCGGGGGTGATCAACCATCGACCACCCCACGATGCACCTGCTGCAGCAGTACAGGATCGTGGCCAGGTACAGCCACCCCTCCCCGGTGGGGACGTAGGAGATGTCGGCGATCCACAACCGATCGGGAGTCGGCGCGGTGAACCGTCGGCCGACGAGGTCCGGGTGCGGGGCGACGCCGGGGCGCCGGCGGGTGAGGCC
>JBOGVI010000245.1:0-3597 GCA_050692695.1 Actinomycetota bacterium | reverse complement strand
CGAGGTGGCACGGCTGATGGATCTGGCCGGCGCGCTCGGGGTGGGCGAGCGGGTGATGTTCTTCCCGCCCCAGCCCCAAGCCCGCCTGGCGGACTTCTACGCCGCGGCCGAGTGCACACTGGTCCCTTCTCGCTCGGAATCCTTCGGCCTGGTGGCTCTGGAGGCTCAGGCCTGTGGGAGCCCGGTGGTGGCGGCGGCCGTGGGCGGGCTGCGGTACCTGGTTGCGGACGGCGTGACCGGGTTCCTGGTTGAGGGGCACGACCCGGGCGACCACGCCGAGCGGCTGCTCGAGCTCCTCCGCCACCCCGGCCTAGCACGCCGGATGGGGGAAGCCGGAGTGGCCTTCTC
The DNA here is from genome assembly GCA_050692695.1 of Actinomycetota bacterium. Lineage (GTDB taxonomy): Bacteria > Actinomycetota > UBA4738 > UBA4738 > HRBIN12 > AC-69. Next base: position 3,249 of record JBOGVI010000245.1, on the reverse strand, counting down.
GCTCCGCTTCTCCTGGGACGCCACGGCGGCCGAGATCCTCTCGGTCTATCGCGAGCTGCTCAACGGCCGAGTCCCAGGTCCGGCAGCGGCCCGACAACCAGCGTAACGCCGTCGATACCGTCGCGTTGTTGGCATTCTCCCGATCGACCCGGAGCTTGGCGGGGCGCGAGCGACTCGTACGACCTCCATATGGAATCGCTTGCAGCGCAGCGCTTTTGGAGACCAGATGGAAAGCATTCTCCGAACGGACGCGTTCTTGTCACACTTTGTCCCGAGCCCGCTAGCAGCGCATATGGTATGTGACCTGGGGGTTCATCGGCTTGACTGTCCATTGGGCCGCCGGTACATTTCGCCTCGCTCCGAGCAGCCGATGCGGCTGAGTCAGGGAACCGAAGCGGGGAGCCCTGGGAAAGCTGTAAGGTTAACTGGACGCACCTGGTCGTATGGTCGGGAAAGCTAACTGGCTGTGCGGGCGGGGAGGTTCGGGAGGCCCCAAAGCCCAACGAAAGGCATCTACCGCCAGGAAACCGAGACAGCGGCGTCCGGGTTGCTCGGAGCACTTGAGCCCGAGGGGCTGACGGTGGTTGGAGGCTTCGGTCTCCGGCGAGCCGAAGGTCCCTCGGGTTCTTTTCTTTCCCTCCTTCCCTCGCTTGAGGGGCCAGGCGCGCGCCTGTACCGTTCGGCCCCATGGGTGCGCCGGCGTGAACGGACCGATCCTTCGAGGACCCGTCCTCCGCGTCACCCAGGCTTGCTGGTTCCGGAGGCTGGCGACGCGGACCCGGCTGGGCCGAGCCGTGGCCTCGCGGTTCGTCGCCGGCGAGCACCTGGACGATGCCGTGGCCGCCGCCCGGACGGTGGGCCGGGCCGGGATCGGGGCCATCCTCGATCACCTGGGGGAGAACGTCGCCGCTCCCGAACAGGCCGCCGCCGCCGCCAGCGCGTACGTTCGGGCTCTGGACCGGGTCCGGGACGAAGGGGACCTCGATTGTATGGTCTCCGTGAAGCTCACGCAGCTCGGGCTGGACTTCTCGAGCGAGCTCTGCCGGTCGCACCTGGAGCGAGTCCTGGGCGCGGCGACCCCTGCGGCCACGGTGATCATGATCGATATGGAAAGCGCCGCCTACGTGGACCGGACCCTGGCCATCTTCCGCGAGCTCCGGGAGCGGCACGACCGGGTCGGCGTATGCCTCCAGAGCTATCTTCGGCGGACCCCGAATGACGTCGAGTCGCTGCCGGGAGCGTCCATCGTCCGGTTGGTGAAGGGGGCCTACCTGGAGACCCCAGAGGTTGCCCTCCCCGGGCGACGGGGCGTGGACGCCGCGTTCGCCCGCTGCTTCGTGCGGCTCCTCGACCTCGGTCACACGGTACACCTGGCGACGCACGATCCCCGGCTCCTCGAGGGCGGGAGGCGCCACGTCGAGCGGAGAGGCCTCCCCTGGTCGCGGGTGGAGTTCCAGATGCTGTACGGGGTACGGCGGGATCTCCAGGCCCGCCTCGCCCGGGGCGGCTACCCGGTCCGGGTCTACATCCCGTACGGCACCGAGTGGTATCCCTACCTCACCAGGCGGCTGGCCGAGCGACCTGCCAATATGTGGTTCTTCCTGTCGAGCCTGATGAGGAGCGGGAGATGACCGGGACGAGCGAAGCGAGGGCGGGCGGGGATGACGGGGACGAGCAAAGCGAGGGCGGGCGGGGGATGACGGGGACGAGCGAAGCGAGGGCGGGCGGGGGATGACCAGACGAGTCGCCTTCCTGGGCGGAGGCAAGATGGGCGAGGCCCTGGTGTCCGGGCTGATCCGCTCGGGCGGCCGGAACGTGGACGAGATCATGGTCACGGCCCGGCGCGAGGAGCGGGCCCGTGAGCTCGCCGAGCGCTACGGAGTAGCCGCGACGCTCTCAAACCCCGAGGCCGTAGCGTGGGCCGAGACACTCGTGCTGATGGTGAAGCCACAGGACATGGAGGCCCTGCTCGGCCACATCGCAGACCGGGCCACCCCCGAGCACCTCGTGATCAGCTTCGCCGCCGGTATCCGGACCTCCTTTGTGGAGAAGCACCTCGCGGCGAACGTGCCGGTGGTCCGGGTGATGTCGAACGTGGCGGTGCTGGTGGACGAGGCGATGTCGGTTGTGGCCCCGGGGGCGCACGCCGACGACAAGCACCTGACGGTGGCCGCGGAACTGCTCGGGTACGTGGGGCGGGTCATCCGATTGCCCGAAGTGCACCTCGACGCCATCACCGCGACGAGCGGTTCGGGGCCGGCCTACTTCTTCCTGCTGGCCGAGGCCATGATCGAGGCGTGCATCCTGCTCGGCCTGTCCCGGGACGTGGCGACAGAGCTGATCATCCAGACCATGCTCGGCTCGGCCAAGATGCTCCGCGACACGGGGAAACACCCCGTGGAGCTCCGCGAGATGGTGACCTCGCCCGGCGGCACCACCATCGCTGCCATCCGTCACCTTGAGGAGGCGGGCGTCCGTGCGGCCTTCCTCAACGCCATCGACGCGGCCCGGCACCGAAGCGCCGAGCTGGCCCAGGGCGGCGAGGAAGACGAGGCCTAGCGGTGGGGCGGGGGGACCGGGCCAAGATTCGCTGGGCGCACGACCGGGAGCGGAAGAAGAAGGATCGCGAGAAGCGGAAGACCGCCGGGCGCTCCGCCGGGCGAAAGGGAAAGAAGAAGTAGGCGGCAGTCAGACGGGGTGGGCGACCCGGGTCCGGAGGATCCCGATCCCCTCGGCCTCCAGTTCGACCTCGGCGCCGGGCCAGATCCGGTGCTCCACCCCGGCCACGGCGAAAGGGCCCACCGCGAAGGCCTCGCCGGCCACGAGCTCCTCCAGCCGCGAGGCTCTCGCCACCTCCTCGAGCAGGTCTCGGGCCGCTCCGTTCAGGTTCCCCTTCGCCCACTCCTCGCCGTCCACCCGCACCGTGACGAACACGGTCTGGGGGTCGAGCTCGTCCGGGGTGGCGATACACGGCCCGATGGCCACGGGAAGCCCCTCCGGCCTCGGCGTGGGATCTCCGCTCGCGTCGCGCAGGGTCCAGTCGCTCACCAACGTGTAGCCGAATACCGCGCCGGCGGCCTCCTCCGCGCCGAGGTTTCGGGCCGGACGCCGAAGGACCGCGACCACCTTCGGCTGGTAGTCCAGCCACCCGCCCCCGTCCGGCCACGCGACCTCGTCGTCCGGGCCGGCAACCGTCCGGACGCCCTCCACGGCGCCGCGGCTGCGGAGGGATGTGGGGAGGAGGGGCGC
>JBOGVI010000244.1:0-5561 GCA_050692695.1 Actinomycetota bacterium | reverse complement strand
CCCGAGGCTGGTGCGCCCCCGGGAGCCGGGCTCCCGCCCGGCGCGCCGAACGACACGGACGGCGCGCCCGGCGCGAAGCTCACCTGCGGCGGGCCGGCCTCCCGGATGGCGTCCGGGATCTCGAAGAACTCCTCCTCCTCGAAGTTGAAAGCCCGGGCCATCGTGTTGGACGGGAACGACTGGACCCGCCGGTTGTAGTCGCGGACGTTCGCGTTGTAGAAGCGCCGGGCGGTCTGGAGCCGGTCCTCCGTGTTCGACAGCTCGGCCTGGAGTGCCAGGAAGTTCTGGTTCGCCTTCAGCTCGGGGTAGTTCTCGACGACGGCGAACAGCTGGCGGAGGGCCGCCACGAACGGGCCCTCGGCGGCGGCCTGTTCGGCCGGGGATCCGGTAGCCGCCGCGGCCGCGGCCCGGGCCCTGGTCACGTTCTCGAACACCTGACGCTCGTGCGCCGCGTAGCCCCTGACCGTCTCCACGAGGTTGGGGATGAGGTCGTATCGCCGGCGGAGCTCCGTGTCGATGTTCGCCCAGGAGTCCCGAATGAGCTGTCGTTGGGAGACGAACCGGTTGTAGGAGACGATGCCGAGGATGACGAGGAGCGCCACCACGCCGAGGACGATCCAGAGCCAGGTCACGGTGATCCCTTTCGACGAACGGTCGGCAACAGCCTACCGGGCCGCACCCGCTCCGTACAGCTCGAACACGACGCGAGGGACGTGGTCCACGAACTGCTTCATGTTCCCGATCAAAGGGACGAGCTCGGAGGGGCGGAGCCGCTTGCAGAAGCACAGCACCCACTGGTCGTTCACTTCGAACCGGAAGGCCCCGTCCACGCCGAGCAGCCACTTCATCATCCGGGGGTCGATGAGGTCGTTGGCGAACTTCCGGTCCGCGCACTTCACGTTGAACCTGCTGTTGAACTCGTCGGATTCGAACTCGATGTCGCGCAGACCGACGTGGTCGGCGAGTCGCGTGAACAGGTCCTCCCGGTCTAGCGTGAGATGCCGGCACGACGCCGGGATCTCGGTGACCGCGCACGAGAACCGGTGATACGTCTTGGTCCGATGCCCGTTCGAGTCGGTGGACTCCTCGTAGTACCAGTAGTCAAACCCCGTGACCGGGATGCCCTGCCACGTTCCCCACATGACGTTCTCGGTGCCGCGGCCATCCCCCTCCTCCAGCAGCGCGAACGGGAAGCCCAGGCACCCAACGGTGTCCTCCGGCGAGTAGTCCAGGCCGAGCCGGGTGGCAGCCATGGCCAGCTCCTGCCGGCGCCGCTGCTTGAGGTAGTAGGACAGGTAGGCGACGAGGGTCACGACCACCACGAACCCCACGATGGGCAGGATGGGCAGGAACTCCATGTCCCGGGTATCGGACCACCCCGCCCGGGGTGAAGCAAGGAGCTGCTAGCCGCCGTCCCCCGGGGCCGAGCTCCGCCGCCCCAAGAGGATGGCCACCCCCAGGACGATCAGCACCAGGGGGAACAGGTACCGGGCGCGGAGGTCCCATACCTCCAGCCGGTCCAGGAGGAAGGCCACGCCGGCCACGATGAAGAAGATCCCGAAGATCACGGCCGACCGGTTCGTCCCGCCGTCAGCCACTCTGCACGACCACCTCTCCGATCCCCACCGAGAGGTCCAGAGAGAACGTGACGCTCGGTTCCGCCGGGACAAACTCGTTTCGGACGCCGAGCCCCCCTTCGCTCTCACCGAAGATCGAGACCTCACCGATACCCGCGCGGCCCTCCACGCGCGCGGGCTCCTCCGAGGGCACGATGACGACGAGCTGCCCGATCCCCACCCGGGCCCGGATGGTCTTTAGCGGGTGGGCGGCGAGGACCGTGCGGTGCAGAAGGTCCACGCCGGTGAGGTCAACCGTCAGCTCCCCCACGGCCAGACGATACTCGTCCTCCAGATCCGCGAGCGTCGTGGGCCGTTCGACCCGCTGCCCAACCCCGCCCTCGAATGGGATGTCGACCGCGGTGGCCGCGGCGAGCACCACGGTGAGAACGATCCCCACGGCGATCAGACCGCCCTGGCCCTGCTCCGACCGGGTGCCGGCGACCACCAGTCCCAGGCCCACCGCGATCAGCGCGCCTGGCAGCACCGACTTCCACGGCACGGGGGTGACGTCCAGGGCCTGGAGCAGAGCCGCCACGCCAGCCGCCACGATGACCACGCCGAGCAGGAAGCGCCCCGTCTGGAATCCGGGGGACCCCGGCGCTGGAGGTGGCGGTGGCGGCTCGGGGAGGTCGCTCACCGTCTCGATGAGGCCTGGACGATGACGGCCACGCCCACGGCGATAAGCGCGAGCGGCCAGAGGTACTTCCCGATCCTGGGGAGACTTAGACCGAGCAACAGGATGACGCCGATCGCGATAAGCGCGCCTCCGAAGACCAGCCGGGCCGTGTCCCCGCTGGAAGGTGGCGTACCGACGAGCTGATCGCCCTCCGCCTCTTCCTGGATCAGGATCCAGGCCACGATGTAGAGCAGGATCCCGCTCCCGCCGGCGACGGCCAGCACGACGAAGGCGATCCGGAGGAGGACCGGATCGACGCCGAGGTACCGACCGAGTCCGCCACACACGCCGCCGATGACCTTGTCGGTTCGGCTCCGGCGAAGCAGCCTCGTCTCACCCGATCGGTCCGCCATCCCGCAACCCTACCGGCCCTGCGGCCGGATCCTCAACCGGGTCGGCGGGTACGGACCTCTGCCGGGATGCGCTGCCCGAACCCCGTGGCCACCTCCAGGAGTGCGAACGTGTCCCGTCTTCGGAGCGGCGTGTAGCACAGCAGCATCCGACCGCTCACCTCGAACGCCACGTCGTCTTCGGTTTCGATGATCCATCGCCGCAGATCCTTTTGGAGGAGGGCATCAACGAAGGCTCGGTCGGTCGTCCGCACCTCGTACGCCCCTTCGAATCCTTCGGGGGCGGGGTCGAGTGGATCGAGCGGCCCGAGATCGGCGGCCGGGGTGAAGAAGGTCTTGGGCTCGATCACGACCGGCGGACAGTTCGCCTCGATCGGGATCACCGCGCACACGAACCGTCGCGCCTCACCTGGTGCGTCCTCCGCCGATCGATACCGGAATTCGAACAGCCTGACGTCGAAAGCCCGCCAGGTCCCCCACATCACGTTCCCAACGGAGGTCTCTCCGCCTCCACGCTCCAGGAGCTGGAAGGGCAGCCCGCCCAACCCGAACCGGTCGTCGGGTGATCGCTGGAGGCCGAGCGCGTTGGCCTCGGCCCTCTCCTTCTCGACCCTTTGGCCGGCTCGGTAGCGACGCAACCCAAGGACGATGCCCAGGATCGCGAGCGTCACGACGACGAAAGGCGGAAGCGCCTCGAGGACCACCGCCACGAGCGCCACCCCGACGAGCAGCCCCAAGACCAGCCCCCACCCTCTCATGAGCCGAATATCGGGACCCGGGCGGAGCTGCTTTACGAGCCCACTACTCTGGACTGCCACGGGAACGAGACCACCGTGCGGAGCGGGACGATCTCTACGGCCGCCGACGAGGGGCCGAGCGGGACGGGGTGGGCCCGCCGGACCCGCCGTAACTCCATCTCGAGCGCCGCCGCATGGCGGCGCAGCTCCTCGACCTCGTTCTGGAGGTCCATGATCAACTTCACGCCGGCCAGGTTGACCCCCTGCCGTTGCGTCAGCTCGAGGATAGTGTGGAGACGGCCGATGTCGCGTTCGGAGTACCGGCGCGTGTTCCCCGATGTCCGCTTCGGCCGGAGCAGCCCCCTCCGCTCGTAGATGCGAAGGGTCTGAGGGTGCACCCCGGCGAGCTCGGCGGCCACGCTGATGATGTAGACGGCCCGCTCCTGGGTCCCCTCGGTCCTCCCGGTTCGATCCGCCCGCCTCGTCCCGTCAGTCACGTCCGCCTCCCTCTTCGTCGAGTCCGAGTCCCCTGCGTGGGGACTCGTGCTCTAGTTCCTGGAGCTGCTTCAGCAGTTGCTTCTCCTCGCGGGAGAGTCGCTTGGGAACCTCCACCCTCACGGTCACCAGCAGGTCGCCGTGCCCGCTCTTCCTGGGCGCGCCCCTGCCCCGAACCCGGAACGTCCGGCCGGACTGCGTGCCGGCGGGGATCTTCAAGGTCACCACCCCGTTCAGCGTGGGGACGCGGACGTTTCCGCCCAGGGCCGCCTCGGCGAACGTGACCGGGAGCTCCAGGGTGAGGTCGTTGCCCTTCCGCCCGAACATCTTGTGCGGCGACACGCGCACCACCACGAACAGATCGCCGGGCGCCCCCCCGGCCGGCCCGGGCTCGCCCCGGCCGGCCAACCGGATCCGGGCACCGTCCTTCACGCCGGCGGGAACCTTGACCTGATAGTTCCGCGTGGTCCGGACGCTGCCGGATCCGCGGCACGTTGGGCAGGGGTGCTCCACGATGCGGCCTGCTCCCCGGCACCGCGGACATGTCCGCGACATCTGGAAGAAGCCCTGGTTCACGGTGGCCGACCCCAGCCCCCCGCACTGAGGGCACGTGATGGGCGTCGTCCCCCGCTCCGCGCCGGAGCCCCCGCACGTCGGGCACGGCGCTGGACCCTGGATCCGGACGGGCACCGTGGTTCCCCGCATGGCGTCGTCGAACGACACCCGGACCTCGGTCTCGAGGTCGGCTCCTCGGACCGGTTGCCTGCCCCTTCCTCCACCCCGCCCGGTGAACACGCTGAACAGGTCCCCGAGGTCGCCGACGTCCCCGAACCCCATGTCCTCGAACCGCACCCGGCCGCCGGGACCCCCCGCTCCGGGGAAACCCCCGGCGCCGACGCCCGACGCCGCCATGTCGCGGACCTCGTCGTACTGTTTGCGCTTGGCCTCGTCGCCGACCACGTCGTACGCGGCCGAGATCTCCTTGAACCGCTCCTCCGCCGCCTTGTCGCCGGAATTGGCGTCCGGGTGATACCTCTGCGCGAGCTTGCGGTAGGCCTTCTTGATCTCCGACTGTGAGGCGTTCTTGGCCACGCCGAGGACCTGGTAGTAGTCCTTCTCGAACCACTCACGCCGGACGTCGCCGTTCATCGGCGACCCCTCAGCGCTCGTGCGTGACGCGCACGCCCGCCGGGCGGAGCACCCGGCCCTTCAGCGTGTATCCCTGCCGCAGCACGTCGGCCACGACCGGCTCGCCATCGCCGGCCCCCGATCCCATCAGCGCCTCGTGCAGCGTGGGATCGAAAGGCCTGCCCTGCGCGTCGACCTGCTCCAGGCCCTCGGCCTTCAGCGTGTCGACGAGCCTGGCGTACACGAGCTCCACGCCGTGGAGGAACTTGTCGAAGTCGGGCTTCCGCTCCGCGGCCATCAACGCCAGCTCGAACTCGTCGAGTACCTCGAGCAGCTGTCGGATCAGGGGCTCCGCGGCGAGCTCGACGGCCCGGGTCTGCTCCTTCAGCACGCGCTTGCGGTAGTTGTCGAACTCCGCCTGGAGGCGCATGAGATGATCGCGGTAGTCCGCCGCCTCGCGCCGGGCCGCCGCCAGTTCCTCCTCGGCGGTCTCTCGAGGGGCGTACGGCTCGGCGGTGGTCGGGTCCGGGGGGGCTGCCCCGGCACCAGCCGGGGC
>JBOGVI010000243.1:0-4234 GCA_050692695.1 Actinomycetota bacterium | reverse complement strand
CGCCCGGCCTCAAGCCCACGACGAAGGTCGGCACGTTGGGGCCGTACCGCGGCCGGCTCGGCCTGGCCTGGGTGATCGCGCCCGTCGTGGCCGGCATCGTGATCGTGGTGGCCGGGTACTTCGCGCTGGTCCGTTGAACTGGGAGGAGTTCAGCGAGCCGAACCACCACGTCTTCTCGCTCGACGTCGAATCGGCTTCGTACGCGCGCTTCGGAGACGCTCCCACGGTGCTCGTGTGGGAGGGCGTTCGGGGTCTGCGGCCCATGCCGTTCCCGCGACGTCGAATAGACGCGCCTAACCGACCCGTTTCAGGGGCGCGTAGGCGAGGAGCAGCCGCTTCTCTCCCGCGTCCTGGAAGATCACGGTGGCCTCGGCGTCGCCGCCGGACCCGCCCACCGCGAGCACCACCCCCTCGCCCCACTTGTCGTGGAGCACGGTGTAGCCCGGCGACACCTCCAGCGGTTCCCGGCGCCCGGTGGTCACGGCCTCCCGGATCGACGAGCTCCGCCCGCCGATCACGGAGGACCCGGCTTCCTCCTCCTCGATCGACCGCAACAGCTCGGCGGGGATCTCCGACAGGAACCGGGACGGCGGGTTGTACGACGTCGTCCCGAACAACGACCGGCTCCACGCGTGGCACAGGTACAGCCGCTCCCTGGCCCGGGTGATGCCGACGTAGGCCAGGCGCCGCTCCTCCTCCAGCTCCGCCGAGTCCCCCATCGAGCGGTAGTGGGGGAACACCCCGTCCTCAAGCCCCACGATGAACACCACCGGGAACTCCAGGCCCTTCGCGTTGTGGAGCGTCATCAGCGTGACGGCCGACGCCTGCTCGTCGTACTCGTCCTGCTCGGACACGAGGGCCACCTGCTCCAGGAACCCGGCCAGGCCCTCATCGGGGAACCGCTCCTCGTGCTCGGTGGCCACGCCCACCAGCTCCTTGATGTTCTCGATGCGCCCCTCGGCCTCGATGGTCCGCTCCGACTCCAGTTCCAGCAGGTACCCGGACTCGGTGGCGGCGGCCTCGACCATCCCTGGGGCCCCCGACCCCGACTCGAGCGCTTGGGCCAGCCGGTCCATGACCTGCACGAATCCTGCCACCGCTCCCCGGCTCCTGGGGCCGAGCGAGCCGATCTCCTCCACCCGCCGGCACGCCTCCAGGAAAGGGACCCCCTCGGTGATGGAGAACCCCCCCAGAGCGGCCACGGTCTGGTCCCCGATCCCCCGCTTCGGCGTGTTGATCACGCGCCGGGCCGAGATCACGTCCTGGGGGTTCACCAGCAGCCGAAGGTACGCCAGGACGTCCTTGACCTCCTTCCGCTGGTAAAACCGGAGACCGCCGACGACCTTGTACGGGAGGCCGCCCCGTATGAACACGTCCTCCAGCACCCGGCTCTGCGCGTTGGTCCGGTAGAACACGGCCATGTCCGCATAGCGGTAGGCGTTCTCCTCCACCAGTCGATGGGCCTCCTCCGCCACGAACAGGGCCTCCTCGTGCTCGTTCTCCGCGCGGAAGCGCACCGGCAGCTCGCCCAGCTGCTCTTCGGTCCACAGCGACTTCGGCTTTCGCTGGAGGTTGTGAAAGATCAGCGCGTTCGCAACCTCCAGGATGGCCTTGGTGGACCGGTAGTTCTGCTCCATCAGGAACACGGCGGCGTCGGGGTAGTCGCGCTCGAAGTCCAGGAGGTTCTGGATCGTGGCCCCGCGCCACGAGTACACGCCCTGGTCGGCATCCCCCACCACGCAGACGTTGCGGTACTTCGCCGCCAGCAGGTTCACCAGCTGGTATTGGGCGCGGTTCGTGTCCTGGTACTCGTCGATCAAGATGTAGCGGAACCGCTCCTGGTAGTGCTCGAGCACCTCGGGGTGGTGACGGAACAGCCGGACCGTCTCGGCTATGAGGTCGTCGAAGTCGAGCGCGCCGGCCGCGAGCTTCCGCTGCTCGTAGCCCTGGTACACCTTGGCCACGGTCTGCTCGTAGAAGTTCCCCGCGAGCTGGGCGAACTCGTCGGCCCCGAGGACATGGTCCTTGGCCTTGCCGATGGCCGCGGCCATGGCCCGGGGAGGGAACCGCTTGGGATCGATGTTCAGGTCCTTCAGCACCTGGGCCAGCAGCCGCTCGGTGTCGGCCTCGTCATAGATGGTGAACGACGACGGCAGGCCAAGGTGCTGGTGCTCGCGGCGGAGGATCCGGGCGCACGCCGAGTGGAAGGTGAGGATCCACATCCCCCGGGCGATCCGCTCCCCGAGGAGCCCCTCCACTCGCTCGGCCATCTCCCGCGCAGCCTTGTTCGTGAAGGTGATGGCCAGGATGGCGTAGGGCGAGACCCCATGCTCCCGGATGAGGTAGGCGATGCGGTGAGTGAGGGCCCGGGTCTTTCCCGAGCCGGCGCCGGCCACGATGAGGACCGGGCCCTCCGTCTGCCGCACGGCCTCGGCCTGGACGGGGTTCAGGTCTTCCAGCAGGGGGGACGAGCGCACCACGCCCACGATTGTAGGGGCCGCCCCGGACCCTCAAGTTTACGCGGGGAAAGCTGCGACATTGTTCTCGTGCAAGACAAGGAACGGCGCCCTACTCCCACTCGATCGTCGAGGGAGGCTTGGACGACACGTCGTAGGCCACACGGTTCACCCCGTGCACCTCGGCGATGATGCGACCGGAGATGCGATCCAGGACCTCGTGGGGCAGACGGGCCCAGTCCGCCGTCATGGCGTCCTCGCTCGTCACGGCCCGGATCACCACGGGGTGCTGGTAGGTTCGTCCGTCGCCCATCACGCCGACGTTTCGGACGTCGCCCAGGAGCACCGCGAAGCACTGCCAGAGCTCGTGATGGAGCCCCGCCCGGCGGATCTCCTCGTTCACGATTCGGTCGGCGGCCCGGACGATCTCCAGGCGCTCCGGCGTGACCTCACCGACGATCCGCACGGCCAGGCCCGGCCCGGGGAATGGCTGGCGCCACACGATCTCCTCGGGGAGGCCGAGCTCCTCTCCCACCTGCCGGACCTCGTCCTTGAACAGGTCGCGGAGGGGCTCGACCAGCTCGAGGTCCATGTCCTCCGGCAGCCCGCCGACGTTGTGGTGGCTCTTGATCCTGGCCGCGGTTCGCGATCCCGAGTCGATCACGACGGGGTACAGGGTCCCCTGCACCAGGAACCGAGCCCCGATCGGCCCGGCCGCCTCCTCGAACACCCGGATGAACTCCTCGCCGATCCGGGTCCGCTTCTCCTCGGGGTCGGTCGCGCCGGCCAGCTTCGCTAGGAACCGGTCGGCCGCCTTCACGTGGACGAGCGGCACGTGGAAGTGGCGCGAGAACGTGTCCTCGACCTGCTCCGGCTCGCCCTCGCGCAGCAGCCCGGTGTCCACGAACACGCAGGTCAGCTCGTCGCCCACGGCCTTATGCACCAGCAGGGCCGCCACCGCCGAGTCCACGCCGCCGGAGAGCGCACAGACGACCTGACCCTCGCGCACCTGCTCGCGGATCCGGGCAACCGAGCGCTCGATCACGTTCGCCGGCGTCCAGTCGGGAAGCAGGCCGCAGCCCTCGTACAGGAACCGCTTCATGATGTCGAGGCCGCTGGGGGTGTGCGCGACCTCGGGGTGGAACTGCGTCCCGAACAGTCCTCGCTGCCGGTCCTCCATCGCCGCCACGGGGGTCGAGTCGGTGTGCGCGGTCACTCGGAACCCGTGCGGGGCACGCACCACCGTGTCCCCGTGGCTCATCCAGACCGTATCCTTCGACGGGACGTCGGCAAGAAGCACTCCCGGGTCGTCCACGAGAAGCTCGGTCCGGCCGTACTCGCGAAGGCCGGTGGCGCGCACCTCGCCACCCAGGGCCTGCGTCATGAGCTGTTGCCCGTAGCAGATGCCGAGCAGCGGCAGGCCCAGATGGAACAGCTCCGCGTCCACCTCCGGCGCGCCGGGTTCGTATACCGACGCCGGACCCCCGGACAGGATCAGCCCGGCGGGGCGCTTCGCCTTCAGCTCGGCGACGGGCAGGTCGTGGGGGACGATCTCGGAGTAAACGTGGCACTCCCGGACCCGCCGCGCGATGAGCTGCGCGTACTGCGCCCCCAGGTCCACCACCAGGACGGGGCGCGAGTCCCGCTCCGACATCCGGTCAGTGTCCCATCCCCACGCGCTGGGCCCGCTGGTACCCCTTGCCCTCGGTCTTGATGGAGGGAGCCACCACCAGCTCGGCCTTCTGGAACTCCTTGACGGTGGCGTAGCCCGTGGTGGC
>JBOGVI010000242.1:0-4846 GCA_050692695.1 Actinomycetota bacterium | reverse complement strand
TCCCCGGCCGGCACCATCAGCACGCCCTCCCCGTCCGTCAGATATTCGCGGAACACCGGGATGTCGCTCGTGATGACGGGGAGTCCGGCGGCCAGCGCCTCCAGCGCGACCAGCCCCCATCCCTCCTTCACCGACGGGAACACGAACGCGTCGGCCGCCTGGTACCAACCGAGCAGCTCGTTGTCGGGCACGGTGCCGAGGAGGACGACGTCCCGCCCCACCTCGACGCCGAGAGCGGCGGCTCGCTCGAAGAACCGGTCCCGGTACTCCGCATAGTCCTGGAACGAGTGGCCTCCCACGACGGCCAGCACCGGTGGGGGGTCGATCGATGCCCGGACCTTCGCCAGCGCTTCGACGAGCTCGATGCTGCCCTTGCGAGGCTCGATCCCGCCAACGGTGAGAAACAGGAACCGCCCGTCCGCGCCGACCCGCTCCCGGAGGGCCGATCCATCGAACCCCACGGGCCGTTCGAACCGCTCGGCGTCGACCCCGTTCGTCACGATAGTTGCGTCCGCGCCGTAGTCCGCTCGAAGCAGTCGCCGCCAGTGCTCGCTCACGACCAGCACCCGGTCGGGGGTGACGATCGAGCGCCGCTGGCAGTCCACGAGCACCCGGGTCGTGAAGTCGTCCACATGGTGCACGGTTCGGATCACAGGGATCCCGGAGCCCGCGTCCCGGAGGTCGGTGGCGGCCCGGGCCGCGATGCAGTCCTGGGCGTGGACGAGGTCGAACGATCCCGGGAGGGCCGTCCGGAGGTTCTCGAGGAGGGCGGACATCGAGTCGACCACTCGCTCCTCCAACGTGTCGGCAGGGGAAGGCGCCGGGATGATCGTGTGGGCGGCCGACGTGCGGCGGAAGAACCCGGCCTCCGGGTCGCCCAGGGCGAACAGATGGACCCGCTCCCCAAGAGCCAAAAGGGCCTCGGCGAGGTTCAGGGAGTGGACGACGCCACCGCGAGGTCGCGTCGAGTACGTGAGGAGCGCCACGCGCGGGGCATCGGCTCGACGCGATGCGCCGCGCCGACTCACGAGCGCTCCCGCACGAGCTCGGGCCTTCGAGAGGCGATGGCCCCGGCCACCAGCGCGGCCCGGGCCGTCGTGGGTGCCAGGATGCACCCCGCGTCCTCGAGGCGCCGGCGCTGGGCGGCGAGCCCCTGTGGATCGCCCTCGGTCCCGAGGACGTAGGCCACGACCGCGGGGCCATCCGCGCTGCCCGCGACCTTCGCGCACACCGGTGCGAGCACGGAGGTCGGGTCGGGGTGGGAGCCGTATCCCAGGACCACATCGACCAGCACCACGGCCGTCGCGGGATCCGTCCCCTGTCGCAAGATCTCCTCCGAGCGGGCCTCCGGGTCGATCATGGGGTGGGGCCGGCCCCGCGTGTACTCCTCCTCGCCCATGTCCCAGCAGACGTGAGCCCCCGGCGGCGCGGGGAGTCCCCAGCCTTCGCGGAGGGGCGTGTTCGAATACACGGGCCCCAGGCGAGCCGACAGCATCACCATCGCCTCGTAGCAGAGCGTCCCTCCGGAGAACAGTCCGCGCACGGCCGCCCGCTCCGAGGAGAGCCGGGCCATGGCTTCCGTCACGGCGCCCTCCAGACCAGGCGTGAGGTCGGGTGGGGGAAGGCCGAGCCCGTCGAGGGCCGCGAGGGCGGCGGCCTCCAGGGTCCGTTCGACCCGAACCTCTGACCCCGCCGGGAGATCCCCCTCCAGGCCCAGCAACGCCACCACTACCGGCTTCGTCCCCAGTTCCTGGAGGAGCGAGGCTGCCACGGAGGGCGATGGGGGCTTGGACACGAGGAGCAGGATCTCGGTGGCCGGGTCGTCGACGAGGGCCCGCACCGCCTGGCGGCTCATGCACCCGCCAACGGGCTCGGACAGGTCCCGGCCACCGACGCCGATGACGTGCGAGACGCCCGTTCCCCACCGGTCGAGCAGGCTCATGACTTCCTGCGCGCCGGTGCCGGCGGCTGCGATCACGCCGACCGGTCCCCGGCGGACCGCGTTGGCGAACCCCAGCCCGACCCCGCCGAGCACCGCGGTTCCGGCCCCCGGGCCCATCATCAGCAGCCCGAGGTTCAGGGCCCGGGCCTTCAGCTCGACTTCGGCTTCCACCGGCACGTTGTCGCTGAACAGGAGGACGTGGAGCCCGGCGGAGAGCACGCGATGGGTCTCCAGGGCCGCGTAGGTGCCGGGCACCGAGACCAGGGCCACGTTCGCGCCGGGGATGGCGGCGGCGGCCTCCTCCAGGCTCCCGGGGCGGCGCTCCTCCAGGCGTACTCCCGACGCCCGCTCCGAGAGGGCCGCGCCTCCCGCGTCCAGGGCCGCCTCACCCTCGGCCTTGGACCCGGCCCGCACGGCGAACACGAGATCGTTCGCGCGGGCACCGTGAAGGTCGCCGCCCTCGAACCCCTCTCCGGCTAGGGTCTCGAGGTTGGCCGGCGTCCCCATGACGGCCGTTGCCCACTCCACGCCGGTACGCTCGAGCATGGTCCGGGTGGCCGTCATGAGCAGGACGGAGTCGACGTAGTGCCCGGGGCGAACGCGGACGAGGCGGGCGGTCATGTCCCGTTGCCGGGGGCGAGGACGACGGTCCTCATGACGACCTGAGCGCCATCCAGATGGCCCGAGCGGGCTCCGTCCGCGGGTTCCGCCAGCGGTGGGGGCGGTCGGTCCGAAAGTGCAACGCGTCGCCCCGTCGCACGATGTACTCCTCGCCCGCCACCTCGAAGCAGAGCGCGCCGGACAGGACGTACACGAGCTCCTCCCCCGGATGCTCCATGGGCTTCGGCCCGCTGTCGGCACCCGGCTCGACCGTGGCCGTGGCGCCAGCCATGAAGAACCGCCCGTACGGCCCGCTGACCCCTCGGAGCGCGAGGCCGCCTTTCGACGTGAACACCGGCTTGCGCTCGGTGGCACGGACGAGGACGGCGGGGCGGTCCTCCTTCTGCTCCTCCTCGACGAAATAGGCGACGGACCGATTCAACCCCGCCGCGAGCCGCATCAGCGTGGTGATGGTCGGGACCATGCCGTTCCGCTCGATCTTGTGGATCGCGGCGGCAGACACGCCCGACCGCTCCGCGAGCTGTTGGAGCGAGAGCCCCTTCTGCTGGCGTAGGTCGCGGACCTTCGGGCCGATCGAGGCGATGATGTCGTCCACGCGGCTCCCCGCTTGCGCGAACCTCCGAGCGGTGGGTAAAGTGGCTCAACTACAGGCGACGCCGCGTTCATCATAGTAAAGGCCGCCCGGACCGAGTCAACCCGAGGGGGACGTGACCGCGCCGAAGATCGTCGTGGTAGGTGGAGGAGCGGCTGGGATCGGGTCGGCCGGCGCCGCGAAGCAGACGAACTCGGGGGCAGACGTCACCGTCTTCACCGAGTTCGAGGACGTCGGCTACAGCCCATGCGGCATCCCGTACGTCCACGGCAAGGAGATCCCCACCTTCGAGCAGCTGTTCCTGGCGACGAAGGAGACGTACGTCGAAGCGGGGATCGACGTCCGCTACCAGACGCGGGTCACTGGATTCGAGCCGAAGGGCAAGCACGTGACGCTGGAGGGTGGTCAGACCATTCCCTACGACCGCCTGATCGTGGCCACTGGCTTCCACTACGCTGACCCCGGCGTGCCGGGGAGCGACCTCGACGGGCTGCACTACGTGAAGAACATCCGTCGGGCCATGGAGTGGGACCCTATCCTCGACCGGGCCAAAGTGGCGGTCGTGGTGGAGGCGTCACCGCTCGGCCTGGAGATGGTGACGGCCCTCGCCCACCGGGGGCTCGAGACCCACGTCGTCGACCCCCGGCCCTGGGCCCTGGCCGACGTGGCGGACCCCGACATCATGCAGCCGGTCGAAGAATCGTGGGCCGAACTCGGCGTGAAGATGCACTGGAACACTGCGGTCGAGGCCTTCCTCGGGGAGGGGGGGAAGGTCAGGGCCGTGAAGACCGCCGAGGGCGAGCTCCCCGCCGACGTCGTCGTGGTGTGCACCCACAAGCGCCCGGAGAACCGCCTGGCCCGGGATGCCGGCCTGAAGATCGGCTCGACGGGCGGCATCATCGTCGACGAGCGGATGGCCACCTCGGAAGGGGAGGTCTTCGCCGCCGGCGACTGCGTGGAGCTCCCCCACGGCGTCACCAGGGTCCCCGTCCAGGGGCTGTCCGGCAGCCATGCCTACGCGCAGGGCAAGGTGGCCGGGACGAACGCGGCCGGGGGGCATCGCGCCTACCAGCCGGTGAACGTGCCGTGGGGCATGGTGGCCGGCAAGTGGATGATCGGGGGGGTGTCCTTCGGCGAGACCACCGCCATCGCGCTTGGCATCCCGCACGTAGTGGGGGCGGCCGAGGGGATCTCCCGGGCCCGGTACTACCCCGGCGTGAAGAAGGTCCGGGTGAAGCTCCTCGGGGAGCCCGGGTCGCTGAATCTGCTCGGCGCCCAGATGGTGGGTGGCGAGGGGATCAAGGAGCGGGCGGACTTCCTGGCCATGGCGGTGAAGAAGGGTGTCACGCTGCGGGACCTCGCGAACATGGAGAACGTGTACTCGCCGGCCATCGGCGCGCTGAACGAGCCCATCGCCCTTGCGGCCCAGAACGGCGTGGCGAACACCGGGAGGTGACGGTGCCCTTCTTCGAGTGGGTACGCCGCAACTCGGAGGACTACCTGCTCGAGGCGGCCCAGCGCGACCTGGCCCGGCGCTACCTGAGCCGTCCAGGGCCGGCCCACCGCCGCGGCTCGGGCGCGTTCTTCTGGCGGTTCGTCTTCACGCCGATCTACCGTCGGCTCCCGTGGGGGTTCCGGCGAGCCATCATCAACGCCATGCCGGGGAGCCACCGGCGACGGTGGACAGGGCG
>JBOGVI010000241.1:0-1858 GCA_050692695.1 Actinomycetota bacterium | reverse complement strand
CCGGAGCCCCGCACCCTGCTCATCCAGCCCTACGACAAGAACGCCGTCTCGGCCATGGAGAAGGCCATCTTGGGAAGCGACGTCGGCATCACCCCGTCGAGCGACGGCTCGGTGATCCGCCTGAACTGCCCTCCGCTCACCGAGGAGCGCCGGAAGGAGCTGATCAAGCTCGTTCACCAGCGGGGGGAGGAGGGGCGGGTCGCAGTCCGGAACGTCCGCCGCCACTCCAAGGAGGAGCTGGAGCGACTGAAGCACGACGGCGCCATCTCGGAGGACGACCTCATCCGCTCGGAGAAGGAGCTCCAGAAGCTGACCGACCGCCACGTGGCCGAGATCGACGAGATCGTCGCCCACAAGGAGCAGGAGCTGAAGGAGATCTAGTGACCGAGGGCGGGAAGAAGGACGACCTGTTCGAGGACCTGGACAAGTTCTTCGCGCCCATCCAGGACGTCGATTGGCCGGAGAGTACCCCCGCGCGCCCCGGCCACGAGCCCGAGGCCACCGAGGAAACGGCCGCCCTGGACGAGCCGATCACCGGCCAAGAAGAGGGGGAGCCCACCGCAGAGGATGAGGGACGGGGCCCAGAGTTGGAGGAGGAGCCGGCGGGCGACATGGTCGTCGAGGAGGAGGATGAGGAAGAGGAAGAGGAAGAGGAAGAGGAAGAGGAAGAGGAAGAGGAAGAGATCTCGGCAGAGGGCCTCACCCAGGCCCCGTCGGCCTACGTGGACCTGCCCGGGCCACCCGAGGACGAAGAGGAGGCCCTCGTCTCGGTGGAGGAGCGCCCGGCCGTGGACGAGACGCCGAGCTCGGAAGCCGTGGAGGCCGCCGCCGAGCACTTTGCCGAGTCGGTCCGCGACGAGGTGAGGCTCGGTACCGAACTGGACACAGAGCCCGAGACCGCGCTCGTCGATCTCCTGGCCGGAGAAGCGGAGGGCGAGGAAGAGGAGGAGCTTGCCTCTGACCTCCAGGAGCCGGCTTCCCCTCGAGGCGTCACGGTGACTGGCTCGGAGGGGCTGGGAGGGCCGAGCTGGCAGGAGCCCTCGACCGTCGAGGTCGGCATGGACCACGAACCCCGCCGGATCGGCCGGGACATGCCGGCGGCGTTCGTCACCGGCCTCGTACTTGCTGGGCTGGCCCTCGGCAGCATCGCCGTGGGGGAGTGGGCCTTCGCATCGGTCGCCGGCGCCATCGTCGTGTGGGCTCTGGGGGAGTTCTACCGGGCCATCCAGAAGCACCGCTACCAGCCGGCCACGGCCCTCGGCTTGGTTTCGGGCGGGCTCGTTCTGGGCGCCGCCTTCTTCCGGGGCGAGGCGGCCATGCTGTCGATGTTCGCGCTCTCGGTGTTCGCCACCTTCCTGTGGTACATGGCCGCGCCCACCTCCCACCGGAAGGGCGCGTTGACGAACATCGGGGTCACCATCCTTGGCGTCGCTTACATCCCGCTCCTCGCCGGCTACGCGCTCGTCATGCTGAAGCTCGAGGACGGGCGGGGACTCGTGCTGGCGGTGATCGGGCTAACGTTCGTGTACGACACGGCGGCGTTCGTGGTGGGGTCGTGGTGGGGGAACCGGCCCCTCGCCCCCACGATCAGCCCGAAGAAGTCGATGGAGGGAGCCGTCGGGGCGACCCTTGTGACCATCGCCGTCTCGGTGGGGGCGGTATCCCCCCAGGAAACGCTGGAAGTGCTGAACACCGTGAGCCGGTCGGTGGGCCTGGCCGTGGTGGTGGCCCTGTTCGCCCCCCTCGGCGACCTTGCCGAATCCCTGCTCAAGCGGGACCTCGGCATCAAGGACATGGGGAGCGTCCTCCCCGGCCACGGGGGGGTCCTGGACCGGATCGACTCGGTCCTGTTCGTGGC
>JBOGVI010000240.1:0-7177 GCA_050692695.1 Actinomycetota bacterium | reverse complement strand
CTCACCAGAGCGCTCGAGGCCGGCTCCATCACCGAGGCGCGGTACGCCCTGGCCCGGGCCCGTTCGCTGTTCCGCATCGGTCTCCTGCGCCGGCAGTACGGCCGGGTGGCGCGCCCGGATCCCAGGGACGCAACGCTGATCCTGCGCGATCTCGTGGCGAGGTACCCCAAGCTCTCGCCGCCGGACCGGCGGATGGCCCGAAGCATCCTGGCCCGGCCCTCCGACGGCGCCGCCGACCCGGTCGGCGACGGCTACACCGTCCCCGAGGCCGCGCCGGTGTGCTCCACGAACGCGTGCTACCACTACGTGACGACGACTGACGACGCGCCCGACCTCACCGACGCCAACGTGAACGGTGTGCCCGACTACGTCGACAGCGTCGGCGCGGTGCTCGAGAACGTGTGGACCGTCGAGATCTCCACGCTGGGGTTCCGGCCGCCCAAGTCCGACCTCACCTCGGTGAACCACGGGCCTGACGGCAAGATGGACTTCTACCTGGCCCAGCTGGGTGACCAGGCCCTGTACGGCTACTGCACCACCGACGACCCCAACGCCTTCACCGGGACCTACGCCTACTACGACTTCTCCGCCTACTGCGTGATCGACGACGACTTCAGCGTCGCCCAGTTCCCGCCGCCGTCGGCGAGCGGCCCGGCCGCCCTCCAGGCGACCATCGCGCACGAGTTCTTCCACGCTGTGCAGGCCGCCTACGACTTCTTCGACGACCGGTGGTTCCTGGAGGGAACCGCGTCCTGGATGGAGGACGAGGTCTACGACGACGTGAACGGCAACGTGGCATACCTGTTCGACTCCCCGATCACGAAGCCCCAGCGGCCCCTGGACTCGAACAACTCACGGTTCGGGGTGTACGGGGGCTGGATCTTCTTCCGCTTCCTGTCCGAGTATTTCGCCTCGAGCGGCGTGCACGACACGGCGGTGATCCGCCGGGCGTGGGAGCTGGCAGACGGGAGCGCTGCCGGCCCCGACGAGTACTCTCTCCGGGCCATCGCCCACGCCACCGAGGACCGAGGCCTCTCGTTTCGGTTGTTGTTCGCAAGCTTCGCCGCGCGGAACGACCTTCCGGCTGAGTGGTACGAGGAGGGCTCGACCGAGCAGTACCGCCTCCCACGGCTCTCTGCGAAGCACACCATCACGGCGCGTCGAGACGTGGTCGTGGATCGGTACCGCCTGGACCACCTGAGCAACCGCTACGTCGAGTTCAAGCCGGGCCGGGGCGTGCGGTCAACCGCCAAGCTGCTGATCGTGGTGGACCTGCCGGCGTACCGGACCGGGCCCGAGGCGTCGGTGGTGACCCGGTCGAAGTCGGGTGCCGTGAAGTACTACGCGATCAGCCTGGACCGCCGGGGCCACGGGTCCCGCCGGGTGCCGTTCGGCCGGGGGACGATCGCCCAGGTCCACTTGGTCCTCACGAACGCCAGCACCCGGACGACCTGCTGGGTGGACCTGAGCTCCGCGTACTCCTGCGCCGGCCAACCCCGCGATGACGACCTCCCGTACGCCCTCGGGGTCGCGCTGGTGCAGTAGGTCGCCCGTTCCTACGCCTTGGGGATCTCCTTGCTCGGGTCGATGAACGGGATGGGGACGACCTGGGCCTTGACCGGCGGGCCGAACGGCCACTCAACCTCGAGCACCGTCCCCAGCTCGGAGAGCTCCGATCGGCACCCACGCGTACCCGATGTTCTTGGCCAGACGGGGGGACCACACCGCGTTCGTGACGTGCCCGACCTCCCGGCCGCCCTTGTGCACCGGCCAGAACTCCTCCTGCTCCCCGGGCATCCGGTCGTCGCCGATCTCCACCCCGACCAGCTTCCGCCTGACGCCTTCACTCCGGATCCGCTCCAGCGCGGCCCTTCCGATGTAGTCATCCTCCTGGGGCTCGACCAGACGCTCCATGCCCGTGACCTCGAACGGGTTGTTCGACAGGTTCATGTCGGGCCCCCAGTTGAAGATGCCGGCCTCCATGCGCCGGATGTCGGACGGTCCGGTGGGCCGGATGTTGGATGGCGCGCCGGCCTCCAGGATCCGGTGCCACAACTCCTCGCCCCTGGCGTAGTCGCGGAGGTAGATCTCGTACCCGACCTCGGCGGTCCATCCGGTGCGCGAGATCACCACCGGGATCCCGTCGAGCTCGGCCTCCCGGCACCAGTAGTACCGGAGGTCGAGGATGGAGTCGCCGAACAGGGCGCGCACGACCTCCTTCGACTTCGGGCCCTGGACCTGGACGGGCCACGAGTCGGCCTCCCGGATCTCCACGTTCATCCCGGCGAACGCGGCCACCCCTCGGCAGTACAACAGGCCGTCGGAGTCCGCCAGGGCCAGCCAGTACTGGTTCTCGCCCAGGCGGAGCAGCACGGGATCGTTCACGATGCCGCCGTCGTCTGCGGTGATGGGGACGTACTTGCACTGCCACACGGCGCACCGGCTAAGGTCGCGGCAGGTGAGCATGTTGGTGAACCGGTGGGCGTCGGGGCCGGTGATCTCCACGCACCGCTCCACGGCGACGTCCCACAGGCACACGTGCTCGAGCAGGTGCCAGTACTCGTCCTCGAAGCTGGTGTAGAAGCCGGGAAGGTACATGTGGTTGTACAGCTCGTAGGACTGACACCCGGCCCGCCGCGTGGCCTCGAAGTAGGGCGACTTCCGGTACCACGGCCGGAAGTACAGGAACGTCCCGTTCATGGCCGGCCCTCCGATCCGTTCGGGTCCGGCCGAATCCTCGTTCGGGCCGGGACCCGGAGCAAATCGGAGGGCGGCGCCGCGCCGGGGGGAGCGGCTACGTGGACATCAGGTCGAGGCCCAGGACGGCCTCGGCGGCCTTCATGCAGGCGATCAGGGACTCCTTGTTCCCGGCGAGGGCCGCCTCCGCCCCCCGGTCCAGGGACGAGGCCACAGCCCACGCCTTGACTTCGGCCTCGCCGAACTCGATCCGGTCCTCCGACCGGGCCGCTTCGAACAGCAGCTCGAAGGTGGCCTGCATGTACAGGTCGATCAGCGCCACGATCCGCTGCGAGTCGGTGGCGCTGGGCTGGAGCGAGTCGCGGAGGGCGGCCAGCACCTGGTCGCCCCGAGCGGCCAGTGCGATCCGGGCCTTGTCCGGGTCTGCCTGGGCGAAGCGCAGCATGGCGGAGACCGATTCCGAGAAGACTGCGTTTTGACTCATCGACCCCTCCCGCGCCAGCCGGGCCCGGCCCGCCCCCTCACCGGGCCGGACTCTTGTGCGTATCCTCCACTCGGGCCAGCTGCGCTGCCATCGGCCGATGGTCCATTTCCCCAGCCGGTGGACAGGGCGATCGGGTGCTAGCTACGACTTTCGAAGTAGATGGGGTGGGGGATACCCGGAAAGGGACGGTCGGACACACGGGGTCACACGCACGGCGTGGGGGGTCTGGCGGGGAGCGGCGCTACCGGTACAGGATTGGGCAGGTCATGGTGCGGATGACCCCCTCCACCTGCTGGATGGGGCGGAGCACCCGCTTGCCGAGCTCGTCGATGCTGTCGGCCTCTGCTCGAACGATGACGTCGTAGGGGCCGGTGACCACGTCGACCCGGAGCACCCCGTCGAGGTCCCTGATGGACCCGGCCACACGGGCGCTTCGTCCGACTTCGTTCTGGATGAGCACGAACGCCTCCAGCGTCATCACCGCCTCCCAACGTTCCTCGTCGTTGCTCATGATGCGCCGGGGTTCAATCGCGCACAACCCGGACCGGGCCAAGTTCACCTGATCGTTACCGGGCGCCCCTCCTTGAGCGACCCGGCGGGACGGGGGAGAATCCACCCCGTCCCCGGCCGAGGAAGGACCGAACCTGAGGATCGCCCGCAGCGCCCGGCTCACCTTCGTCACCTCGTTCGTCCTGGTGTCGGTGGCGGCAGCCACGCCGGAGGCCGCCGCCGCCGGAGCCTCGGCGTTCGGCGGGCCGGAGGCCGCCACCCTCGGCGCCTCGTCCACGCTCATCGTGAACGGCGACCAGGTGCAGCTGTCCGGCGCCGTGAGCGGCGACGCCTCCTGTCAAGGCTCGCGAGCGGTCGAGCTCGAATGGCGGCCCGTTGACAGCTCGGCGTGGGCGCTCGTCGGCACGGGCACCACCGACGGCGACGGGAGCTACGCCTTCACCGACGGCCAGCAGTACACGGGCGCGTACCGGGTCTCGCTCCCCGGGACCGCCTCCTGCCTGGCCGTGGTGTCCGATCCGGTCGGGGTCGGGGTTCGGGTCTTCGTGGACTCGAAGCTGCTCGCCTCGTCGCTCACCGCAGGGAGCTGCCCGGAGCTCGACGTCACGGTCCGACCGGACAAGGCCGGCCAGAACGTGGTGATCGAACGCCGAACGGCCTCGGGGTGGCAGACGGTGGACGCGCTCGTGCTGGACGGTTCGTCCTTCGCCCAGACCAGCCCCTGCTTCGGGTGGGAGGACGTCGGCGTGGTCCGGCTGCGGGTTCGGTGGCCCCAGCAGGACGACCTGAACGCGCCCGGTACCGGCATCGTGCTGGACTTCCAGATCTCCAAGGCCCCGTGGATGAAGAAGATCGACCAGCTGGTGGCGGGGCACACGGTCTCGGTCTCCGTGGGCGACGACGGCTCGTTCCTGTACCGGCGGGCCGACACCTCGCCCCGCATCCCCGCCTCCAACGAGAAGCTCATGCTCTCGATGGCGCTCCTCGACACCCTCGGCCCGGGTCAGGTCATCGCGACCCGGGCTGCGGCGGCCTCGGTGAAGGATGGCGTTGTCCGGGGGGACCTGTGGGTCCTTGGCCGGGGCGACCCGGAGATCACGGCGGCGGGGATGGCCTCTCTCGCCCGCCGCCTGAACGAGGCCGGGGTGACCAGGGAGCGTGGCAGCGTGATGGGGTCGTCCGGCTACTTCCGGCACGATTGGTGGGCGGAGGGATGGAAGGTCGGCCGGACCCGCCTGTACGTGGCCCCGCCCACGGCGCTCACGTTCGAGGGCAACACCACGCGGCGGGGCTTCACCCGCAACCCGGAGGTCCTTGCCGCCCGTTCGCTCACCAAGCAGCTGGAGAAGCGGGGGGTTGCGGTCCGGGGGACGCCAGGCTCGGGCCCGCCCCCCGATGGTCTGACGGGCGTCGCGGCCATCGCGTCCCGCCCGCTGCCCGACCTCCTCACCCTCATGAACCACCTTTCAGACAACTTCTACGCCGAGGTGCTGGGCAAGCTCCTCGGAGCCAGCGCTGCCGGGCCGCCGGGGACCATCGCGAAGGGTGCGGGGGCAATCCGGGCCTGGGTGGCGAGCCACGGCGTCGAGTTCACCCTGTACGACAGCTCGGGCCTGTCCTACGCGAACCGCGTGACCGCCCAAGACATCCTCCGGCTGTTGTGGGTGGCCGACGCCGCTCCGTGGGGAGATCTTCTGCGCCAAACCCTGCCCTCCGGGGGACAGGGGACGCTCGAGGGACGCTTGGCCGGGCTCCGGGTCCGGGCCAAGACGGGCACCCTGGAGGACGTCTCCGCCCTGTCGGGCTGGGTGTGGCTTGAGAAAGAGGGGGCCTGGGCGGAGTTCTCCATCCTGTCCGCGGGGATGCCGAAGTGGCAGGCCTCCCGGATCGAGGACCGGATCGTCCGGCTCCTGGCGAGCAGCGCCCACTGACCCCTGGCCGGGCCCCGGATACCCGGAAGCGTAAAGCGTGTCCCCCGGCCGGCCGATGGATGAGCGATGGAATCTCGATTGACCGCGCCCGGGCGGGTGGACCTGCTCGCGCAGATCTTCCACCACAGCTCGCAGGGGATCCTGCTCGCGCGCTTGGACGGGCGCATCGCCGAGGCCAACGACGCCTTCCTGTTCCTGGTGGGTCGGGACCGCGACGACGTCGTGGGGCAGACGGTGGCGGACCTCGGGCTGTTCGCCGGGCTCGGCGACGAGCGGGCCCGGGAGCTCCTCCAGGAACGAGGGACCATCGATGGCCTCGACGCGCACGTCCGCACGCCCTCCGGCGAGAGCCGGGTCCTCCGCCTATGGGCCGAGGCCATCACCGAGGGCGGCGAGCCCATCGTCGTCGTTCGGGCATCGGACGTTGAGGGCCGGATGGCTGCCGGAGCCCGGTACTACGAGCTCCGAGAGGCCGAGGTCCGCTACCGCGCGCTGGTCGAGCAGATCCCGGCCATCACCTACACGGAGATCGAGGACGAGACCAGCCCCACCGCATTCCGCGACGTGTACGTCAGCCCTCAGTCCGAGCGGATGCTGGGTTACACGGCATTCGAGTTCCAGACGGACCCGGAGCTTTGGTTCAAGGCCACGCACCCGGACGACCGAGATCGCGTGCTGGAGGAGGACCGCAGGTCGGGAGAGACGCGGTCCAGGTTCAGCTCCGAGTACCGGATGATCGCACGGGACGGCCGGGTGGTGTGGTTCAGGGACGAGGCTGCGGTGGTCGAGGACCCGCTTTCCGGGGTGAGATTCTGGCAAGGGGTGATGCTGGATGTCACCGAGCAGAAGCTGGCCGAGGCGGATCGCGCCGAGCTCGAAGCGAAATACCGGACGCTCGTGGAGCAGATCCCGTCCGTCGTGTACCTCGCCGAGTACGGCGAGCAAGGCGACTGGCTGTACATCTCCCCGCAGATCGAACGGGTCCTCGGGTACACGCCGGAGGAGTGGCTGGTCCACCTCCACCCCATGGCGTCGTTCACGCACCCCGACGACCTCCCGAAGGTGCGCGAGGAGGAGGATCGGTCGCTCGCCATGGGTGAGCCCTTCCGGGCCGAATACCGGATGCGCTCGAAGGACGGCCGGTGGACGTGGATCCTGGACGAGGCCACCCCCGTGCGTGACGCGGAGGGCCGGCCCATAGTGCTCCAGGGGGTCATGCACGACCTCACCGAGCGCAAGGCGGTCGAGGAGGAGCTGGCCGCGGCCGTCGAGAAGCTCCGGGCCCTGGACGGGCTGAAGGACACGCTCCTCCAGACCCTGTCCCACGACCTCCAGAATCCGCTCACGGCAATCTTGGGGACCGCGAGCACGCTGGCCCGGCTGGACGACGAGCTGACCGAGGTCGAGCGAAGGAACCTCCTTGGGGCCCTGGAGGCCCGGACCCGGGCCGCCAAGACCCTGCTCACCGACCTCTTGGACCTGAATCGCCTGGACGCGGGCATCGCGGAGCCCCGGCGGGAGCCCGTGGACCTGTCCGAGCTAGTGCGACGCGTCG
>JBOGVI010000239.1:0-4464 GCA_050692695.1 Actinomycetota bacterium | reverse complement strand
AGAAGCTGGACATCTCGGCCAGCCGGAGGATCCGCGGGCTCGGCGCGAAGCAGCGGGACGCCCTCCTCGGCGAGTTCGCCAAGAAGTAACGCGCCCTGGTCAGGCGGGGAACCCTCTTCGTCGTCTCTGGCCCTTCGGGGGTCGGGAAAGGGACCGTCGTGAGGCGGCTCCTGGAGCGGCGTCCAGACCTCACGCTGTCGGTCTCCGCCACCACACGTCCACGCCGTCCCTCCGAGCAGGACGGTGTTCACTACTCGTTCTTGTCCGAGCAGGAGTTCGATCAGCTCGTGGGGGGGGACGCGCTGCTCGAGTGGGCCGAGGTGTTCGGCAGCCGCTACGGCACGCCGACGGCGCCGGTGGAGAGGGCCCTCGCGGAGGGTAGGGACGTGATCCTGGAGATCGACGTCCAGGGTGCCGGCGTGGTGAAGGACCGGGTGCCCGAGGCCGTCCTGATCTTCCTGGTGCCGCCGTCCATGGAAGAGCTCGAGCGGCGGCTCCGAGCCCGGGGGACCGAGGACGAGGAGCGGCTCGCCACGCGACTTGCCACGGCGGGCTGGGAGATGGAGCAGCGCCCCCGGTTCGACCACGTGGTCGTGAACGACGACGTCGACGAGGCAACGGCCCAGGTGGAGGCTATAATCGAGGCGTTCCGGCCTCCGACCGCTTCGACAGAAGGGCGTGCGCACCCATGATCGAACCGAAGATCGACGACCTCCTGGGGCAGGTCGATTCGAAGTACACGTTGGTGATTCTGGCGGCCAAGCGGGCCCGGGAGATCAACTCCTACTACAACCAGCTGGGAGAAGGGCGCGGCGAGTTCGTCCCGCCCCTCATCGAGACGGGCGGCCTCACGAACAAGCCCCTGTCCATCGCCCTGGAGGAGATCTCCGACGGCAAGATCCAGGCCGAGCGGCCCGAAGGGGTCGGGATCAAGTAGCCCGGTCCCTGGGGGCGTTAGCCCGGGGACCATGGAGGCCTGCAGGTGCCAGAGAGCGAAGCCCCCGCCGTAAGAGGCCGCCGAGTCCTGCTCGGTGTCACGGGCGGCGTCGCCGCCTACAAAGCCTGCATCCTGACCCGTCTGCTGGCCCAGGCCGGGGCCACGGTCCAGGTGGTGATGACCGCCTCCGCCACGCGCTTCGTGGGCCCGGACACGTTCGCAGCGCTCTCCGGACGGCCCTGCTACGAGGATCTGTGGGAGGAGCCAGGAACCGTCCTTCACGTCAAGCTGGCGCACGAAGCCGACGTCGTCGTGGTCGCGCCGGCCACGGCCAACGTCATCGCGAAGCTCGCGTCCGGCATCGGCGACGACCTGCTCACCTCCGTCATGCTCGAAGCGACGTGCCCGGTCGTGCTGGCACCGGCCATGCACACGGGCATGTGGGAGCACCCCGCGACCCGGATGAACGTCCGGACCCTTGAGGAGCGGGGGGCCCGCGTGGTGGGCCCAGCCGCCGGGTCGCTGGCCGCGGGGGACGAGGGCATGGGGCGCCTGGCCGAGCCGGAGGACATCCTCGCCGCGGTGGAGGATGTGGTTGCCCGGGGGCGGGATCTCGCCGGGCGGCGCATCGTGGTCACGGCCGGTCCCACCTGGGAGCCGCTGGACCCCGTCCGGTTCGTGGGGAACCGCTCGACCGGGAAGATGGGGTTCGCGGTGGCCCGGGAGGCCTTCGCCCGGGGGGCCGACGTGACCCTCGTGGTGGGCCCCGGGACGGTGGAGCCGCCGGATGGCCCCAACGTCGTCCGCGTGACGACGGCGGAGGAGATGCGCGCGGCCGTGCTGGAGGCGGCCCCGGAGGCCGAGGCCGTGGTGATGGCCGCGGCCGTTGCCGACTTCCGTACCAGGGAGGTCGCGCCGACGAAGCTGAAGAGGGAGGGCGGCCCGCCCCACCTGGCCCTGGTGCCCACCCCCGACGTCCTTCGAGCGGTGGGCGAGCTCGGGGGCGAGCGGGTCCTTGTGGGGTTCGCCGCGGAGACCGAGGACCTGGAAGCCGCGGGAAGGGCGAAGCTCCGGGCAAAGGGCCTGGAGCTCATCGTGGTGAACGAGGTCGGGCGGGAGGGCACCGGGTTCGGCTCCGACACGAACCACGCGGCGATCCTGTCCCGTCACGGCGACGACGAGCCGCTTCGTTCCTGGACCAAGGGCGAGCTCGCGTCGGCCATCTGCGACCGCCTGGCCAAGCTCCTGGCCCGGTAGACGGGCCACGTCGGCGCCTGCCGGTATACTCCGGCGCTGTATGCGGAAGGGCTACCTGTTCTCCTCCGAGTCGGTCACCGAAGGACATCCCGACAAGCTCGCCGACCAGATCTCCGACGCGGTCCTCGATGCCATCATCGACGTCGATCCCGAGGGCCGGGTGGCGTGCGAGACGCTGGTGACGACCGGGATCGTCATGGTGGCCGGCGAGATCACGACCTCCGAGTACGTCGACATCCCGTCGGTCGTTCGGCACACCATCCTCGAGATCGGATACACGGACGCGAACTTCGGCATCGACGGGGCGACGTGCGGCGTGATCACCTCGATCCAGGAACAGTCGCCCGACATCGCCCGCGGCGTGGACGACTCCCGCGAGCACCGCGTGGAGGGCTCGCACGACGACCTCGACGCGCTCGGCGCCGGCGACCAGGGGATGATGTTCGGATACGCGTGCCGGGATACCGACGAGCTGATGCCGATCCCCATCGCGATGGCGCACCGCTTAACGAAACGCTTGGCCGACGTCCGAAAGGCGGGCGTCGTTCCGTACCTGCGGCCGGACGGCAAGAGCCAGGTGACCATCGAGTACACGGGCGGCAAGCCGGTTCGCGTGGACACCGTCCTCATGTCGGCCCAGCACCGGGAAGAGGTGGACGTCGACACCCTGCTCGGGCCCGACGTGAGCGCCGAGGTCATCGACCCCGTGCTCCGCGAGTTCCAGCTCGACGCGCAGGGCGTTCGGATCCTGGTGAACCCCACGGGCAGGTTCGAGATCGGAGGGCCGAAGGCCGACACCGGCCTCACCGGGCGGAAGATCATGGTCGACACGTACGGCGGCATGGCGCCCCACGGCGGCGGATGCTTCTCGGGCAAGGACCCCACCAAGGTCGATCGCTCGGCCGCGTACATGACCCGGTACGTGGCCAAGAACCTGGTGGCGGCGGGCTTGGCCGACCGGCTCCAGGTCCAGGTGGCCTACGCCATCGGCACGGCCCATCCCGTCTCGCTCGCGGTCGACGCGTTCGGCACCGAACAGGTGGACCCCGACCGGATCGTCGAGCTGATCTGGGATGCGTTCGACTTCCGGCCGGCGGCGATCATCCGTCAGCTCGATCTCCGTAGGCCCATCTACGAGGAGACCGCGGCGTACGGCCACTTCGGCCGGAAGGAATTCTCCTGGGAGGCGACCGACCGCGCCGACGAGCTCCGCCGCGCGTTCGGGTAGCTCTTCCCAAGAAGAGCAGATCCTGTCGGGGCCGGTCGCAGTCTGCGTGGACCGGCCGGTCCTGTCGCTGGACCGGCCCTTCACGTACGACCTGCCAGAGGCCCTCGGTGGCCGCCTCGGCTGCCTGGTCCAGGTCCCGTTTCACGGGGCGCTCGTTCGGGGTTGGGTGCTCGGTCCGACCGGCGACGTCCCGAGGCGCGTGCTTCGAGTGAAGAAGCTCGTGTCGCCGGTTCGCTTCTTCGACGAACCGATGCTCCAGCTCCTTCTGTGGGTGAGCGAGCGGTACGTGGCGCCCCTCGCCTCCGTGATCGCCCGCTCCCACCCGCCCCGCGTGGCTTCGGAAGAGAGGATCGGCGGTGGGGTTGACCCGGAGGGTGTGGACGGGAGCCCGCACGGGCCAGCGGCCCTTCGCTCCGGTCTTCCCCCGCCCACCCATGCCCCACCCTTCCTCCGCTCCGCGAAGGCCGCCGGCTCAACCGCAGGTTCGTCCGTCATCGGCACATACAAGGGTGGGGGGGAACTGGTGGCCGCGCTTGCAGGCGCGTCCGGCGCATTTCTTCTTCGACCGGCTCCGGTGGACGAGCAGCGCGTCGCCGTGGAGTGCGTTGCAGCGGCGCTCGCCGGGGGGAGAAGCGCCATCGTGCTCGTCCCCGAGCTCGACCCGCTACCGGCCACGGCGGCGGCCGTCCTTGAAACCTTCGGCGGCGACGCGGTCCTGTTCGCCGGCGGGTCGAAGCGGACCCGATACCGGACATGGCTCGACCTCGCCGAGGGCCGGTACCGGGTCGTGGTGGGGACCCGGCCGGCCGTGTTCGCAGCGGCGCGGGACCTGGGGCTTCTGTACGTGTCGCGGGAGAGCCACGGGGGGCACCGCGAGGAGCGCTCCCCCTACTCCCACGTGCGCGACGTGGCGCTGGCCCGGGCCGAGGTGGCCGGAGCGGTATGCGTCATGGCCGCGCTCTGCCCGTCGGCGGAGGCCGTGGCCACCGATGCCCGGGAGGTGAGTCCGTCCGGAAGATGGTGGCTCCCCGTGGAGGTGGTC
>JBOGVI010000238.1:0-4439 GCA_050692695.1 Actinomycetota bacterium | reverse complement strand
GTCCTCACGTTCATCTTCGCCCTGACCGAATCGCCGAGCTTCGGCGCCTTCATCGGCTTCGTCCTGGCCCTCGTTGTCGGGTACGGAGCCTGGATGCGGTTCCAGGAGCCGAGCGGCGGCACATCGGGCGCGGGCCCGGGCGGGTTCACGAGCTAGCGAGACCGGGCGAGGAGATCCGCCCTGGGGGCTCTCCTTGTTGACCCTGGGCGAGGCGTCAGCCTCCACGCTGCGCGAACAAGAAGTGGACCCGTGAAGAAGTGCCCGTACTGCGCCGAGGAGATCCCGGACGAGGCCATCAAATGCCGCTGGTGCGGCGAGATGTTGACCGGCGCTCCGGTCACCGCACAGGCGTACACGACTCGAGCCGGGCAGGGGGACGAGGCCCTCCAGTACACCCATTCCGGACGGCGGTACCTGCTGGGGTACGGACGCGACTTCTTCGGCATCTGGGATCGGCTGCGGCCGGGTCCCCCCATCGCGAGGTTCTCCCGGACCGACGACGGTTGGCGGCAGGCCTGGCTGAAGTTCGCGGCCGAGGAGCCCTACAACACCGAGGTGGGGATCGGCGCGGGGCAGGTCGGAACGCTTGGCTTCGGCGGCCGCCCGCGTCGCGAGGTCAGCGGGGCCTGGTGGCTCCTTCCGATCTTCATGGGCTGGCTGGGCGGCCTCATCGCATGGCTGATCAACAGGGAGGACGATCCCCAGAAGGCCCGAGCCATGCTCATCACCGGCATCGTGATCAGCGCGGCGATCTTCCTGCTCGTGGTCGCGGCGAGCACCGGAAGCTAGCCATCCTCCGCCGGGTGTGACGTCTCCGCCTCCGGCGATGGGCCCGCGAGGGTCGTCAGGGCCGGGAGATCTCTTCCCACCCACCATCCGCCGATCAACCCGCCGACGACCCCCCAGACCAGCGCCAGTACGCTGCCGACGGCGACGTCGGGCCCGACCCGAAACGCACCGCCCGCAGAGATCCCCCCGGCCACCACGGAAGCATCCACGGTGATGGAGGCCAGCCACGCGCCCAGCGCCACCAGGACGGCGAAGACCACCCCAGCGCCGGCGCCCACCATCGGGGCCTCTGTCCTTGTCCTTGCCCGTCTCATGGCGGCGTGCCGGCCACCGAGCAGGACCGATAACGCCGGCACCAGCAGGAACAGGAAGTAGCCGGAAGGAGCCGTCCCGAACTCGGTCCTCACACGGGACTCGAAAGGCAAGACAACGTTCACCGAGGTGAGGAGGATGGCCTCCAGCGAGGTGAAGTCAAAGTTGTCGGATACGGCCGTCGGATACTTCCCGTAGCAGAGGAAGGTCGAGGACTCGCCACCCCTGTACAAGCCGTCGCATCCCCCCATCGCCGGCACCAGGACCCACATCGATTGATTCGGCAGCAAGAGCACGTGGTTGGCGATGATCACCGTCGTCCCGTCGGGCGGGGGCTCGGTGACGGCGTCGAAGTAGGCCTTCGTGGCGTCCGGGCGTATCACTGCAAGCACCAGGAGTCCGACGAACGACAGCACCAGGCCGAGCAGGAACATCCGAAACCCGCCGGCCAGCGCTCCGGCCAGCCGGCGTCCCCAAGGTTCGCGGGCAAGCAGTTCGTAGCGACCGGAACGAGCGCCTCCGGCGGCCCCGGCCGCCGCCGCGATGAGGAGCGGGAGCAGCAGCGACTCGGCGGCCGAAGGCCTTATCTCGATGCTGCCGGCGCGGAACAGGTCCGCCGGGAGCCCGACGTCGATGCTCACGACCAGCGAGATCAGCCAGGAGGGGACGGCGTACACCGGCGCCACCTTCAAGCCGTGGAGGACCCGGGCCGCCCCGCCGCCACCCGCCTGGTCGGCCACGGCCCGGCCGGCTCCGTACAGCAGCCAGATGGCCAGGAACGTCCCAACCATCAGGGCGACCCCGAAGTCGAAGGATGCGGAGCCAGAAGCCAGCTCGCCGACGCCGGGGGTGTCCCTGGGCACGAGGACGGACGCGTGGGCCGATACGGAGACCCGATGGAACCACCCGAAGTAGAACCAGCCGAGCTTGGCGAACGTGCCGACCGAGCCCCGGGCATCGCGTGCGAGATACACGGTAAGCGCCGCAGCCTGTCCCAGGGACGCCATGACCACGAAGGCCAGGCCGCCCCGCGCGAGCGCGGTGAACCATCCTCGCACCAGGGCGTCGAGCGGGGAGCCCCTGCGTCCCCAGAGCGTCCCCGGGGCGCCGGGGGGCGGAGGGACCTCGGTCACGAGAGAGAGCCTTCCACGAGCTCCGCCACCTCGCTCGGCGTCCGCCCCACCTTCACGCCTGCGGCCTCCAAGGCCTCCGCCTTGGCCTGGGCCGTCCCTCTAGACCCCGTGATGATTGCGCCGGCGTGGCCCATCCGCTTGCCGGGGGGAGCCGTGAACCCCGCGATGTAGCCCACCACCGGCTTGGTCATCTTCTCCGCAATGAACGAGGCGGCGCGCTCTTCGTCGTCCCCGCCGATCTCCCCGATCAGCACCACCAGGCCCGTCTCGGGGTCGTCGTTGAACCGCTCCATGGAGCCGATGAACCCGATGCCGTGGACGGGGTCGCCGCCCATCCCCACGCAGGTGGATTGCCCGATCCTTCGCTGCGTGAGCTCGTAGACGATCTGGTACGTGAGCGTTCCGGAGCGGGACACGAGGCCCACCCGGCCGGGTGTGCAGATCTCGCCGGGGATGATGCCGACGTTGGACGTCCCCGGCGAGATGACGCCTGGGCAGTTCGGACCAACCAGCGTGGAGGACCTGCCTCGTAGGTAGCTCGCCGCGCGAGCGAGGTCGCGGACGGGGATACCCTCCGTGATGCACACGATCAGCTGGAGCTCGGCGTCGACGGCCTCGTAGACGGCCTCGACGGCGAACCGGGGTGGCACGAAGATCAGCGACGTGTTCGCCGCGGTCTCGGCGACGGCGTCCGCCACCGTGTCGAACACCGGGATACCCTCGACGTCCTGGCCGGCCTTCCCCGGCGTCACGCCCGCCACCACCTGCGTGCCATATGCCCGGTTGCGCAGGGCGTGGAACCTGCCCTCCCGGCCCGTCAGGCCCTGCACGACGACTCGGCTGGCCTGATCGACGAGGATCGCCATCAGGCGGCCGCCCCCGCGAGCTCCGCGGCCCTGTGCGCCGCCTCGAGCATGGTCTCCGCCGGGACGATCCGGGGGCTCTCCGCCCGGGCCAAGATGGCCCGCCCCTCCGCGGCGTTCGTGCCATCCAGCCGGACCACGATCTGCACGTTCGGCGTGACCCGCTCGAGCGCCCCCAGGATCCCCTCGGCCACGACGTCGCACCGAGTGATGCCCCCGAAGATGTTCACCAGCACGGACCGAACGCTGGGGTCCGACAGGATCACCTCCAGCGACGTGGCCATGACCTCCGCGCTGGCCCCCCCGCCGACGTCGAGGAAGTTTGCGGCGCGGGCACCGGCGAGCTGCACCACGTCGAGCGTTGACATCACCAGGCCGGCGCCGTTGCCGATGATGCCCACCTCGCCGTCGAGCTTCACGTACTGGAGCCCGGCCTCCCGGGCTCGGAGCTCGACCGGGTCGATGGGGAAGGCGGACTGAAGCGATTCGAGCTCGGGCTGGCGCCACAGCGCGTTGTCGTCGATCGTGACCTTGGCGTCGAGCGCTACCACGAGGCCGTCCTTCAGCTGGGCGAGGGGGTTGATCTCGACCAGCGTCGCATCGTTCTGCACGAGGACTTCGTACATCTTCCGCAGGACGTCGGCCGAGCCCTCTCTTGCCCCCGCCGGGAGGTGGCCGACCGCGTACGTGACCTGATAGTCGTGCAACCCGAGCAGCGGATCGATGGTTGCGCGCCGGAGTGCCGCCGGGCGCTCCGTGGCGATCTGCTCGATGTCCATGCCGCCGTCGGACGACACGATCGCGAGGTACGCGCCGGCACTGCGGTCGAGGGAGACGGCGGCGTAGAACTGCTCGTCGATGTCGACGAGCTCCTCGATGAGGACGCTGGTGACCGCCGTCCCCCGGAACCCCTCGGACAGCATCCTGGTCGCGGCGGCCTCCGCCTCCTCGGCCGAGCCGACCAGCGCGATGCCGCCGCCCTTGCCCCGACCGCCGATCTGGACCTGGGCCTTCACGGCCACCTTCCCGCCCAGGCGCTCCGCGATACGGCGAGCCTCCTCTCCCGATCCCACGACGAACCCCTCTACCAGGGGGATGCCTTGCTTGGCGAAGAGCTCCTTCCCCTGGTGCTCGTACAGGTCCATCAGCCCGCCTGCCTGGCGGAGAGTCGGTCTCGGAGCCAGGCCACGATCTCGCTCGTGGATGTACCCGGCGTGAAGATCCTCTCGATGCCCTCGCGTTCGAGCTTCGGGATGTCGTCCTTCGGGATGACGCCGCCCCCGAACAGCACGACGTCGGCGGCCCCCCGCTCCCGGAGGAGCTTCGCGGTCCGGGGGAACAG
>JBOGVI010000237.1:0-12491 GCA_050692695.1 Actinomycetota bacterium | reverse complement strand
GGTGAGCCCTCGCCGCCAACGGTGCGCGACCTCGTGGCTGCGGGGTTCGCCCGAGAGGTCATCGACGCCGCCATCCGCACCGGCGTGCTGGTCCGTGTGTCCGCCGACCTGGTGATGACGCCGGGGTTCGTGACGCGCGCGGAGGCCGCAATCCGCGAGGCCGGCGGAGATGGGATCACCGTGAGCGCGTTCCGGGAGCACCTCGGAACATCACGGAAGTTCGCGCTGCCGCTCCTCGAGCACTTCGACCAGCGGGGCGTCACCGTTCGCCGGGGGGACCTCCGGTTCTCCCGCGAGACAGCCCCCTCGACCTAATCGATCTTCGCAACGACCATCACCTCGACGGGCGCACCGCGGGGAAGTTCGGCCACGCCGATGGCCGCTCGGGCGTGCTTGCCGGGCTCCCCGAAGATCTCGACCAGCACGTCGCTCGCGCCGTTCGCCACCTGCGGCTGCTCGGTGAACCCGGAGGTCGAGCACACGAACACGGTCATCTGCACGATCCCCCGAACTCGGTCCAGTGAGCCGAGGGCCTCCTTCAGGGCCGACAGAGTGAGGAGCGCACACCGCCTGGCGGCCTCCTTTCCCTGTTCCACGGTCACCTCGGCACCGAGGTGACCGGGGTAGAGCACCTCGCCGTCCTCCACCGCGATCTGTCCGGCCACGAAGGCGAGCTCGCCGGTGATGCGGACCGGCACGTAGGACGCGAGCGGCGCAGGGGCCTGCGGCAGCTGGATGCCGAGCGTGGCCAGCAGGTCCTCGATGCTGATGGCCCCTCCCTTCCGACGTGCCTGGATTCTTGCAGACGAAGCTCGAACCACGCACGTCGCCCGGGTTTCGGCTCAGCCGGCCCGAAGGGCCCGTTCCCGAAGGAGCTGCCGCCGCTCCAGCTCGTTCAGGCCGCCCCAGATGCCGTGCGTCTCCCGGATCCGGACCGCGTATTCGAGGCACTCCTCGCGCACGGGGCACCGGGCGCAGATGGCCTTGGCCCTGGCCTCCCGGGCCCCCTTCTCCACGCGCTTCTCGAAGTAGTTGGGGGCGAAGAACAGCGCCGAGTCCTCGCCGCGACACGCGGCATCGAACTGCCAACCCCACGTCCACTCGATAGCCATCAACTCGGCCCGAACGGCCGGATCCCTCCTCACGGGACTCCTACCTCAGTTTTCGTATCTAGTCGCCGCGGGGATTTCCCCCGTTTCACGGGAGCCAGGCCGAGGGCCGAAAAAGCACGAATCCGCGACCGAACGGGCAGGCCACGGACCGCGGGAGGTCCGCCGGCGGCCGCCGGGCCTCGGGCCTCGGGCTGGGGCGAACCTCGGACGGTCAGTCCCGGGCGGGCGGGCCGCCCTCCGGTCCCGGCTCCGGCTCCACCCGCAGGATCAGGCCGTCCACCCCCCGGATTCGGACCCGGGTGCCGGCCGGGATGGGACCGTCCGAGCTCCGGCCCCGCCACAGGCTCCCCTTGACGTACTCCGGACCCTCGGGCCGAAGCTCCCCGCGGGTCTCGCCGACCAGGCCAACCAGTCCGCGGTGGGTGGAGGTGATCCGCTCCCTCGACTGAAGGGCCACGGTGAGGGCGAACCCGTAATACAGGAAGCTCCCCACGGTGAGGGAGCCCACCAGCCACGGGGAGACCCGGATCGCGGGCGCCACGTCCCGAAACGCGAGCACCGAGCCCGCCAGGAACGCCGCCAGCCCCAGGGCGGTGAGGGCGCTGAGCCTACGGAGCAGCACGTCGGCGGTGAGGAACAGCACGCCCCCCACCAGCAGCAGGAGCCCGAGCCACGACGCTGGGACCGCGGTGAGCCCGTAGGCGCCCAGGGCGAGCATCGAGAGGCCCGCCAGCCCGGCGAACCCGAACCCCGGTTGGACGAGCTCGAAGGTCAAAGCGGCGAATCCCAGCACCAACAGCACGTAGATGGCAGCGGGGGACGCCGCGGCGTGCAATACTCGGTCCACCGGTCCGGGCTCGGTGAACCGGACGTCCACCGGGGTCTCCGACCGGCTCTGGGCGATCCTCGTGCGAAGGGTCACCGGCCCGGCCGCGGTCTCGACGGTGCTTCGGTCCACCTCCTCCAACAGGTCCGGGATTGATGGTGCGACGACCTGGGCGATGTGTCGGTCCAGCGCGTCCTGAGCCGGCAATGGGGACGACGGGACGTCGACGACGGGCTTGCCCCGTTCGGCCGCCCATCCGAGCATCAGATCCTCCAGGGTGGCCTCGTCGATCCGGCTGCGAGCGTCCACCAGGTCGAGGGGCTGGAGGGGACCCACGCCGGCGCCGGGAGACACGGCGGCCAGGCTCGAGGCGTACATGAACAGCAGCCCGGCCCCTTGCGCCTTGGCGGGCGCCGGCCCCACCCACGAGATCACCGGGACCTTCGACTCGAAGACCTGCCGGGCAAGTCCCACGGCGTCCTGATCAAGGGTCCCGGCCGTGTCCAGCTGAAGCACCACGGTGGCCCCGGTCCGCTCGCCCTCGGCCAGGGTGTCGAGGAGGTATCCGGCGAGCGTTCGGTCGATGGACCCGTCGATCTCGGCCACGATCACCCGGGCTGGCGCCTCGGGCTGGGCCCCCGCGGCTGGTTGCGCCGCCGGAGCGAGCACGCCTACCAGGAGCGAGACGACCAGGGCGCGGCACATGGGCCGCCTCATCGTACCGGCGGACCCGCGAGGGTATCCTGGCCCCGAGCTCATGGAGGCTCCGCCCAGAGACCGGTTCCGCACGACCGGCGCCGGCCCACGGTCGTACGAGGGCACCGCCGCGGTGCCCCTGTACCCGGTCCTGTTCGCCGTGGTCATCGCGCTCGCCGCCGTCGCGGTGGCGCTCATGCTGTACCCGCTGTTCGGCGCGCTCGACATGGGCACGACCGGCCTGAACGACCGGCTGGAATCTGCCGGGGCGGCCTTCAGTAGGATCCCGCATCCGCCGGAGCGCTCCACGATCTACGCGGCCGACGGGTCTGTCCTGGCCACCCTGTACCTTGACGAGAACCGCCAGATCGTTCGCCTCAGCATGGTCGCGCCCATCGCAAGGGACGCCGTGCTCGCCATCGAGGACGACGGGTTCTATGGCCACGGGCCCATCAACGTTCCGTCCGTGTTCCGTGCCATGCTGGCGAACCTCATCGCGGGGCGCATCACGCAGGGCGGCTCGACCATCACGCAGCAGCTCGTGAAGAACGCCGTGATCAGCACGAACGAACAGACCTTCGCCCGGAAGTTCCAGGAGGCCGCGCTGGCCATGCGCCTGGAGCAGCGGTACTCGAAGGACAAGATCCTCGAGATGTACCTGAACGAGGTGTATTTCGGAAACGGCGTGTACGGGATCGGCACGGCCTCGCAGCACTACTTCGGGAAGCCGGCCTCGAAGCTGAACCTTCCGCAGGGAGCGCTCCTCGCAGGGCTGATCGCCGCGCCGGAGCAGTACAACCCGGTGACGCACCCCCAAAGGGCCGAGGCCCGCCGGAACGAGGTGCTGGGGCGATTGGCCACGCTGGGATGGGTCCCGCAGGCAGACGTCGACCGGGCCATGGCCAGCCCCATCAGGCTGGCGGAGAAGGCCGGCAAGACCGGCCAGAAGGTCCAGCCGTTCTTCATCCACTACATCACGCAGTCGATCCTGGACAACGAGGACGGCGAGTTCGACGCGTTCGGCAAGACCTACAACCAGCGCAGGCACACGCTGTTCCAGGGCGGCCTGAAGATCTACACCACGCTCAAGCCCGACTGGCAGCGATACGCGCAGGAAGCGGTGAACGCGAGCTCGGCCATCGATCCGAAGCGTGGCCCCGACGTCTCGCTGGTCTCGGTCGACGCGAAGACTGGAGCCATCCGGGCCATGCTCTCCGGCAAGGACTACCGGCGGGACCAGCTCGACCTGGTGTGGCAGGGGCGGCGCCAGGTGGGCTCGGCCTTCAAGCCGTTCACGCTGGTCGCGGCGTTCCAGGAGGAGTTCCCGCCGGGCAAGGTCTACTCCTCCAAGTCGCCGTTCTGCTCGAGCCTGTGGCTGTCCGAGACGGGGTGCGTCTCGAACGCCGAAGGGGCCGGCGACCGCGGCTACATCGACCTGTGGACTGCGACCCAGAACTCCGTGAACGTGGTCTTCGCCCAGCTCGCGCTGGACGTCGGAGCCGAACAGATCGTGAAGGCGGCCCGACAGATGGGGATCTCGTCGCCGCTGACGGCCGTGCCCTCCATCACCCTCGGAACGGTGGAGGTCTCGACGCTCGACATGGCCGCAGCCTTCTCGACGCTCGCCAACGACGGCGTGCGGTGCCAAGCGTTCGCCGTCGTCCGGGTGGTGCTGCCGGGCGGCGAGAAGCTCTTCCAGCACAAGCCGGAGTGCAGGCAGGTCATCGATCCCGACATCGCCCACCTCGTCACCGCCATGCTCCAGCGGGTCGTGTGCTGCGGGACCGGCTCGGCCGCGCAGATCGGCCGGCCCATCGCCGGCAAGACCGGCACCGCCCAGGACTACACGAACGTTTACTTCGCCGGATACACGCCGCAGGTGGCCACGGCGGTGTGGGTGGGCATCCCGGAGGGCCAGGTCCCCATGGACTCGTACTACGGCTACTCCGTGTTCGGCGGGACGGTGGCCGCCCCGATCTGGCACGACTTCATGGTGAAGGCGGTGTCCGGGATGCCGGTGTTGGGCTTCCCCGCTCCGCCGCCGCAGCCGGGCGGGGAGATCCCGAACGTCATCGGCCTCCGCTCAGGCGAGGCGCAGGAGATCCTGGTGGAAGCGAACTTCACGCCGATCGTGGAGAAGGTGGACTCTTCCGTGCTGGTGAACACGGTCCTCGAGCAGTCGCCGAAGGGCGGGACGACGGCGACGCTCGGGAGTGGCGTGAAGCTCACCGTCAGCAACGGCAAGGGGGATAAGGGCCACGAGGACGGCCAGCCACTCCTCGTGCCGAACGTCGTCGGCCTCGCCGAGAAGGACGCCGTGGACGCGCTGAAGGCGGCGGGGCTCGAGGCCGACGAGCAGCGCATCGAGGTCTCCGACCCCGACCAGGACGGGATCGTCCAGATCCAGTCGCCGGCCGCCCACCAGCAGGTCCCCGCGGGGTCGACCGTCACGATCTGGGTGGGCCAGCGGGCCCACGAACCGGGCCGGGCCCGGTCGCCCTAGGGCCTACCCGCCCAGGCGCGCCCGGACCTTGGCCTGGATCGCCGCCCCGTCGACCTTGCCCTTGGCCTTGCCCATCACGAACCCCATGACCTTGCCCATCTCCTGGGGACCGGAGGCACCGGTGGCCGCGAGGGCCTCGTCGATCAAGGCGTCCGCCTCGGCCTCGGACAGCGGGACGGGTGCGTAGGCGTTCAGCACTTCTCGCTCGGCGGTCTCCTTCTCCACCAGGTCGGCCCGGTCGCCCTTCTCGAAGGCCTCGATGGACTCGTTGCGCCGCTTGACCTCCCGAACGGCCACCTCTCGGACCTCGTCGTCGGAGAGCTCGTGGAGCACCTCTTTCTCGCGGTTCGTGATGGCGGCGGACAGCATCCGAAGGGCACCGAGGCGGACC
The DNA here is from genome assembly GCA_050692695.1 of Actinomycetota bacterium. Lineage (GTDB taxonomy): Bacteria > Actinomycetota > UBA4738 > UBA4738 > HRBIN12 > AC-69. The sequence goes on along the minus strand of JBOGVI010000237.1, from coordinate 6,963 downwards.
TTGTCGCCGGCCTTCAGGGCCTCGTGCATCTCGCGTTGGACCCGCGCCTTGAGGGTGGATTCGCCCACGTACACTTCCTCCCGTGCTTCCCTGGATCCTGGTCGCGATCGTGTCTGTCGCTGCGCTCTGTGTGGCCTACGGCGCGCTCGTCGAACGGCGATGGTACCGACTGGTCCGGTACCGCGTGCCCATCCTACCGGCCGAGGCGCCCGAGGAGCTCACAGTGCTGCACCTGTCCGACCTGCACTTCACGCGGCGCTCCGACGGGTTGCGCCGGTTCCTGGAGGGCCTGCCCGGAGCGGACGTGACCGTGGTGACGGGCGACATCGTGGGCGAGCCCGAGGCCGTCGAGGACGCCGCTCGGGCGCTCCGGAGGGTGCGGGGCCGTCTGGCCTCCTACTTCGTCCTGGGGTCGAACGACTACTTCGTGCCTCGGCCCCTCAACTACTTCCGGTATTTCCGCAAGGGCCGCCCCCGCCGCCGGGCCAGGCGGGGCCGGGCGCCCGAGATGATTGCGCTTTTCGCGATGGACGGCTGGGTCCACCTGCCGAACGTCCGGACGCTCGCGGCCCTGGACGGCCTGGGCGTTGAGCTGCTCGGCCTGGACGACCCGCACATCGGACGTCAGGACCTGCGGGTGGCGCCCCGCCGACACCCCGAGCGGTTCGGGTTCGCGGTCAGCCACTCGCCGGACCCTGCCCCGGAGCTCGCCGCCCTGGGCTACGACCTGATGGTGTTCGGCCACACCCACGGTGGGCAGGTCCGGATGCCGTTCGTGGGAGCGCTGGTGACCAACTCCCACGTGCCGCGGCGCATGGCGTCGGGCCTGGTGCGGCTGGGGGACGCGTACGCCCACATCTCACCGGGCCTGGGGACCAGCAAGTACGCGCCGTTTCGGTTCCTGTGCCGCCCCGAGGCGACCCTGCTGGAGTTGCGCCGCCGGTAGGCCCGGCTACTCCGGCCCGACCATCTTCTCCGGGCGCACCAGCTCGTCATATTCCTGCTCCGTGAGGTAGCCGAGCGACAAGGCGGCCTCCTTGAGCGTGGTGCCCTCGACGTGCGCGTTCTTCGCGATCTCGGCCGCCTTGTCGTAGCCGATCTTCGGCGAGAGCGCCGTGACCAGCATCAGCGAGTTGCCCACGAGCTCGGCGATACGCTGCCGGTTCGCCTCGATCCCCTCCACGCAGAACTCCCGGAACGTGCGGCACACGTCGGCCAGGATCCGGGTGGAGTGCAGGAAGTTCATGATGATGACGGGCTTGAACACGTTGAGCTCGAAGTTCCCCTGCGAGCCGGCCACCGCGATGGCGACGTCGTTACCCAGGACCTGGCAGCACACCATGGTCATGGCCTCGGACTGCGTGGGGTTGACCTTGCCCGGCATGATCGAGGACCCGGGCTCGTTCTCCGGGAGGGACAGCTCGCCCAGGCCTGAGCGGGGGCCCGACCCCAGCCACCGGACGTCGTTCGCGATCTTCATCAGCGAGACCGCCAGCGTCCGGAGCCCCCCATGCGCCGCGACCAGCGCGTCGTGGGCGGCCAGCGCGGCGAACGTGTTCGGCGCCCTGGTGAACGGGAGCCCGGTGAGCTCGGCGATCTTCGCCGCCGCCTCCTCGCCGAACCCCGGCGGGGCGTTCAGCCCCGTGCCCACGGCAGTGCCCCCGATGGCCAGCTCGTAGATCCCCGGCAGGGCCTGCTCGATCCGTACGAGGTCGTCGTCGAGCTGGGCCACGTACCCCGAGAACTCCTGCCCCAGCGTGAGCGGCACGGCGTCCTGGAGATGCGTCCGGCCGATCTTCACGATATCGGCCAACTCCTCCGCCTTGCGCTGGAGGGCGTCGCGGAGGGCCCGGACCGACGGCAGCAGCGCGTGAACGACGGCCTGGGCCGCCGCGACGTGCATCGCGGTCGGGAACGTGTCGTTCGACGACTGCGACATGTTGACGTCGTCGTTCGGATGGATCGGCTTCTTGGTGCCGAGCTCGCCTCCGGCCAGCTCGATGGCCCGGTTCGCGATGACCTCGTTGGCGTTCATGTTCGACTGGGTTCCGGACCCGGTCTGCCACACGTACAGCGGGAAGTGGTCGTCGAGCTTGCCTTGGGTGACCTCGTCGGCGACCCGCACGATGAGGTCGGCCTTGTCCGAAGGCAGGAGCCCGCGCCCCGCATTCACCAGGGCGCAGGCTTTCTTTAGGATCCCGAACGCCCGCACCACCTCGACCGGCATCCGGTCCTCTCCGATCGAGAAGTGGTGCAGGGACCGCTGCGTCTGCGCACCCCAGTACCGGTCGGCGGGGACATCGACGGCTCCCATGCTGTCGGACTCCGTGCGGGTCCCGCCCTCAGCCACCGGTACGTCCCCCCGCGGCATCGGCGACCACCCGCTCGAAGACGCGCTCGTACCCCGCGACCATGGCCTCCTTCGAGAATAGGCGCTGCACGCGTTCCCGGCAGGCGTGCGGGTCGATCTCGTCGAGGCGCCGCAACCGCTCGGCCCCCTCCTCAACGTAGCTCTCGACGGAGACGATCCACCCAGTGACCCCGTCCTCGATCACCTCGGGGACCGACCCCCGGGCCGTGGCGATGACCGGCGTCCCGCACGCCATGGCCTCCGTCATGACCAGACCGAACGGCTCGGGCCAGTCGATCGGGAACAGTACGGCCTTGGCTCGGCGTAGCAGGTCCACCTTCTCCTCTTGCGTGATCTCGCCCATCACCTCTGCGTCCGGGGGGAGGTTGGGCTTGATGTTCGTCTCCCACTCCTCTTCCTCCGTCCAATGGGCGATCTTCACGGCCGATACCAACCGGTCGCCGGAGCGCTTGGCCGCCTCGATCGCGCGCCGCCAGCCCTTCTCCGGCGCCGCCCGCCCCAAGAAAAGGACGAAGTCCTCCTTTTCCTCCTGGAGGGCGTAGAAGTCCATGTCGATGCCGTTGTACACGACGCCGCCGTATCGGAGTGTCTCGTTGAAGCGCTTCTGCGCCTCGCTGATCGCGACGAACCACGCACGATCCCCGACCAGCCCGTACAGACGGTTCATCTCCGGCGTGAACGAGCCGTGGAGGGTGTGCACCGTGGGCACGCGCGTCTCGATCGCCGCCGCCAGCGCGGAAAACGGCGTGTGCACGTGCAAGACGTCGAACCGGTCCCGGACGTCGCGGAGAGAGAACAAGGTGTGGGTCGCGTCGAGCATGATGTCGTTGATGGCCTTCGACCCCGGCGCCTCCTCGAACACGAACTCGAGCGCGGCCTTGGTGGCCGAGTCGCCGGTGGCGAACAACGTCACGTCGTGTCCGGCGTCGGCCAGGCCGTCGGCCTCGAGGGCAACGACCCACTCGATGCCGCCGTAGCCCTTGGGGGGGACGGCCAGCCAGGGAGGGCAGATCAGCGCGATCCTCATCGGGGAGCCCTCATACCGTGGCTTTGTCCGCCTCCGGCCGGATCCACGGGACGAACCGGCGGTGGACGAACTCCTCCTCGTACCGGGACTCCCAGCGGTGGATGATGGCCTCGTGCTCCGGGTGGTGCTCGAACGCCCTGACCTGGTCGACCTCGTCCCACTCCGAGACGACGACGTACCTCCGATCGTTCCACGGGTCCCGCCCGGTCTCGCTCCACCGGAAGCCCGGCTGCCCCTCGGCCAGCCTGCTCACGGCCGCCAGGTCGCGCTCGAAGGACTCCCGGTCGGCCCCGCCCGCCAGGACGAAGCGGAGATAGGCAAGGACGGTCATCTCGCGGCCACGCTCCTCGTCACTTGGGGCGAAAGCCTACCCGGCCGGAGGCCACGGCGAGCCGCTAGACTGGCGCCACTCGGGACGTAGCGCAGCTTGGTAGCGCGCAGCGTTCGGGACGCTGAGGTCGCGGGTTCAAATCCCGCCGTCCCGACTGGTTTCTCGCCTGCTCAACGGTGTTTGACGGGCCCCGGCGCCGCCGGTAGCCTCAGCCCGGACTGCTCAGGCAGTCCGCTTCTTTTTCATGCCGACAGATGGGACGGAAGGCCGCGGCCGGATCGCTCGGGGCGTACTCGCCCTACTGATCGCGCTTTCCCTCTCGGTGGCCGGCACGACCTTCTCCTCGGCCGCTCCGTCCCCGCAAGATGTTCGGGCCGCCAGCGAAAAGCTCGATGCCTTGAACGAGCGCCTCTCGCTCCTCGTCGAGCAGTACGACCAGGCGCAGGTCCGGCTGGCCGAGATCCAGTCGCGGCTGGCCCGGGTCCGGGCGGAAGCCGAGAGGGCGCGGGCCACGGCCGAGCGGGCGCTCTCCGAGCTCAACGCGCGGGCGGTGCAGGCCTACCAGGGCATCGGCTCGGAGCTGGAGATCCTCCTTGGGGCAAACTCCTTCGCCGAGTTCTCTGACCGGCTCGAGTTCATCGGCAGCCTGGCCCAGGCGAACTCGGACGCGGCCACCACGGCCGCCACCGCACGGCAGCGGGCGAGCTGGGCGGCAGATCAGCTCGCGATGGCACTCCACGAGCAGCAACAGGTGGTGGGGGGCCTCCGGGCGAAGGAGTCGGAGATCCGAGGTGGCGTCGCCGAAGCGAAGACCCTGTACGGGGACCTGAACCGTCGATACCACGACGCCCTGGCCGCCCGGAGCGCCGCCTCGGCCACCTCGGCCGCCTCATCGGCGACGGTCAGGGTCTCCCCGCCGCCGGGCGGGCCGCCGCCGGCCCCCCACCCCAGCGCCCAAGCCGCCATCGACGCCGCCTACTCCGTGATCGGGACGCCGTACCAGTGGGGCGGCTCCAGGCCCGAGACCGGCTTCGACTGCTCGGGGTTCACCATGTGGGCGTGGGCCCACGCCGGCGTTTCGCTCCCCCACTCCTCGCAGATGCAGTACGACGTGCTACCGCACGTGGCACCGGAGGACCTCCGGCCGGGTGACCTGGTGTTCTTCTACTCGCCCATCCACCACGTCGGCATCTACGTCGGCGGCGGCCGGATGATCGACTCCCCCCACACCGGGATGGTCGTCCAAGTCCGGGCCATCCTGTGGAGCGTCTACATGGGCGCCGCTCGCCCTTAACTCCGCCACACCGAGGCCCGGCTCCCCTCCCTGGCCCCCTCGCCCCGGCGATAAGCTCGACCCGTGATCGACGATCGGACCGTCGTGGCCCCCTCGGAGGACCTGTTGCTGGTCGAAGCGCTCCGGGCCGGCGACGAGCGGGCCTTCATGATGCTGGTCGAGCGGTACGGGCCGGCCATGCTCCGCCTGGCCATGATGTACGTCTCCACCCGCGCCATCGCCGAGGACGTCGTGCAGGAGGCCTGGCTGGGGGTCCTGAAAGGGCTGGACGGGTTCCAGGGCCGGTCGTCCCTCCGGACCTGGATCTTCCGGATCTTGGTGAACACGGCCAAGACCCGGGGCCAGCGGGAGAGCCGGACCGTGCCGTTCTCCTCGCTGTGGAGCCCGGACCCGGAGGCCGAGCCGGCCGTGGACGCGGACCGGTTCCGGCCCGCCGGCGACCGGTGGCCGAACCACTGGATCGAGGGGGCGCCGACGAGCTGGGAGGGGGTCCCGGAGGAACGGCTCCTGTCCCGGGAGACCCTGCACCGGGTCCGCGAGGCCATCGAGGCCCTACCCCCCAACCAGCGCGAGGTCATTCGGCTTCGCGACATGCTCGGGTGGACCTCGTCCGAGGTGTGCGACTCACTGGACATCACCGAAACGAACCAGCGCGTCCTCCTTCACCGGGCCCGATCGAAGGTCCGCCGCGTGCTGGAGTCGTACCTCGGCGAGGAAACGGCTCCGATGTGAGCACGCCGGAGGCCCTGACCTGCAAAGAGCTAGTGGAGCTCATCACCGACTACCTGGACGGCGCGCTTTCGGAGCGCGACCGGTTCCGCCTGGAGGACCACTTCGCGGTCTGCGATGGCTGCGCCGCGCACCTCGAGCAGATGCGGACCACGATCGAGCTCACCGGGAGGCTGACCGAGGGCGAGATCCCCGCCGACGGCAAGCAGGAGCTGCTCGGGGTGTTCAGGGCCTGGAAGGAGCAGCGGTAGCCGCGGGCTCCGGCTGAAGAACCAACAGCGCGGCCGCTGGGAGGATCAGCACCGACAGCAGGCCGGCGGCGATCAGCGCCGCGCCCGTCGACGCCTCCAACAGCCCGAGTTCCATCCCGATCTGCACAGCCGCCACGATGAACGGGAGGGACGTGGCCTGGAGCAAGCCGGCGGCGACCGTCTTTCGAGAGCCGACCACCGGCCGATAAAGGAGGGCCGGGATCCCACGGGCCACGAGCAGCGCGCCGAGGAACAGCGGGATCTTGATGGCGCTCGACGCGCTGTCGAACAGCGCACCCAGGTCGAAGCGGAGCCCGCTGGCTACGAAGAACACGGGGACCAGGAAGCCGAAGCTCAGGGCCTCGACCTTCAGGCGGAAGTGCTCATGGGTCATCAGCCGGTCCCGATCCACGATCGACAGGATCGCCCCCGCCAGGAAGGCTCCCAGGATGGTCTCCAGCCCCAGACGCTCGGCCACGGCCACGAACCCCACCAGCAACACGACGGCACCGCGAACGCGGATCTGTGCCGTGGTGTCCTGGAGTCGCTGGAGCACCGCCGACACGCCCGGGGCCCTGCCTGCCCGGGCCAGGACGAGCCCCACGACCGCGGCGAGCACCACGATCCCGCCGAGGAGCAGGAGCTTGGCCCCCGTCCCCGCGGCCTCCCCCGAGAACAGCAGCGTGAGCAGGATGACCGCGCCGAAGTCGGCGATGGACGAGGAGGCGATGACCGTCTGGCCGAACTCGGAGCCGGCCTCACCGGCATCCTTCAGCACCGGCACCACGATCCCCAGGCCGGTCGCCGACAGGATCACGGCCACCAGAAGGGGCGCCTCCACCAGTCCTGCCACGTCCAGCAGCAGCGATGCGCCGAGCGCCAGGACGAACGTGAGGCCGAACCCCGCGGCGGCGATCCCGAGCGACCGGCCCCGCGGCCGGTCGACCTCCACCTCCAGCC
>JBOGVI010000236.1:0-1869 GCA_050692695.1 Actinomycetota bacterium | reverse complement strand
GCTCTGGCGACGTCGTCGTTTTGGTGGAGCGGATTGTGGTCCCCGGAAGCGTCGGCGTACCGCTTGACGTCCTCCCGAGTGACCATCCGGGAGAGCGGTGGAACCTCATCCCCCGCCGCCAGGTCCTCGAAGCGCACCCGGACCGCCGGCATCAGGCGCTCCGCTCGATGAGCGTGGCCCAAGCCAGAACCGCCACGTCCCCGTCGGCGCCGACCAGCTCGGACCGGATCGTCAAGAAGCCGGTTCCCGCCTTCTGACGGATCGATGCGATGCGTGTGCGAACCGTCAGGGTCTCACCGACCCGGAGGGGGCGCCGCCACTCGTACTCCTGCTCGGCATGCACGACCCGGGTGAAGTCCAGCCCGAGCTCCGAGTCGCTCACGATCGCCGGGAACACCGTGAACTCCGCAGCCGTGACAAACGTGGGGGGCACGGCGTCCCGCACATCCCCCAACGCCTCTCGGAACCGGGCGACCCGCTCCGCGTCGACGGTAAAGGTCGTCTCCGAGTACGACTTCCCTTCGAGGGCACAGTTCAGCGGCATCCGCCTCGAGCTCCCGGCCGATGGTCGTCGGGTGTCCCCCGCTCGACCGTCTCCTGCTTGGCCGATTCCGGCACGTGGGCCGGTGCTGCCACAGTTACCTCGAACTTCGAGCGGAGATCGAGGTCGAGAACGAGGCCACAGGTGATGACCACATCCCTTCGCCCGGGCCGTTCCACTCGGCCAACCTACCCGCGGCCTTCCGGGGACGGCAACCGCTCGAGCCTGCGTGAAATGGCCCTCCTCCCCCCCTACGATGGGACGGTCCATGCCCGGTGACGGGAACCCCGCGAGCGGCGGAAAGCCGATCAAGGTCCTGATCGTTGACGACCAGCGGACCTTCGGCGAGGCCCTCCAACTCGCGCTGGCCAAGGAGAAGGACCTTCGTGTCGTGGATGTCGTGACGGACGGCCCGTCGGCCGTGGAAGCCGCCACCGAGCTCAGGCCGGATGTCGTGCTGATGGACGCCGCCATGCCCGGAATGAGCGGGATCGAGGCCACCCGCCGGATAAAGGACGCCGACCCCGACGCCCAGGTGCTGATCCTCTCCGGCTACGAGGACGAGTTGCTCCTGGCCCGGGCGGTCCAGGCCGGCGCGGTCGGGCTGGTCCAGAAGACCGAGGCGGTCATGAGCGTGGCCGACTCGGTGCGACAGGTGCACCGGGGCGAGCCGATCCACGACGAGGAAGAGATCATCGGCGCACTCCGGCGCCTCCGGCACCGCCGCGAACGCGACGCCACCATCGAGCAGCGATTGGCCCGGCTGACCCCCAGGGAACTGGAGATCCTGGAACACATGGCGGCCGGGGAGCAGCCGGAGCCGATCGCCGAGGAGCTGGGGATGAGCGTCTACACACTCCGGACACACACGCAGAACATCCTCACCAAGCTCGGCGTGCACTCGAAGCTGGAGGCGCTGGTGCTCGCCATCCGGCACGGCAAGGTCTCCACCCTAGACGTCTCGGAAGAAGACGAGCCCTGAGTGGGCCAGGCGCGGAGGGCGCACCCCTGGCGCGGGGAGCCGCGTCCTCTATCGGGTCTCGCGGTGCAGCGTGTGGCGTCGGCACCCAGGGCAGTACTTCTTCATCTCCAAACGCTCGCGGTCGTTCAACCGATTCTTGACCGTGTTGTAGTTCCGGCGCTTGCACTCGGTGCAGGCGAGCGTGATCTTCGGTCTGTTGTCCGTCTTCGGCATGGGCTTCCTACTTCAGGATCTTGGTCACGCGGCCGGCACCCACGGTGCGGCCGCCCTCGCGGATGGCGAAGCGGAGCCCCTCCTCCATGGCGATGGGGGCGATCAGCTCCACGGTGATCTCCACGTTGTCCCC
>JBOGVI010000235.1:0-6230 GCA_050692695.1 Actinomycetota bacterium | reverse complement strand
GGCCAAGACCGATCGCGTCGTGACCGCGTCGAATGTCGAGTCGGCGAACGGGAGGGCAACGGCATTTCGCCGGACGAGAGCGAGCTTCGCCACCGCCTCGCACTGGTCGGCCGCCGCTCGCCCGCATTCGCGAAGGGCGTCCTCGGATGGGTCGAGCCCGATGACAAGACCATCCCTGCCCGCTTTGGAGAGGGCGCCGAGCGCGAGCAGACCCGTCCCGCGGTTGGTTCGGCACGACGTAGATCCCGAAACGCATCACTTATGGCTGCTTTCGTGACGGAGCGCGGGGGGCGCGACCTGCGGCACGCCGTCGCCGGTACGCGCGCATCTTCGCCTCCGCCCCGCAGATGTCCATCGTGCACCAGGTACGCGACCGGTTCCGCGAGTGATCGTAGAAGAGCCAGCGGCACTCGTCGTTCGCGCAGGTCTTCATGCGTTCCCAGGAGCCGTCGATCCTGGCGGCAACAACGAGGCCCAGGATCCGCTCGAGGAGTGCGCCCACACCAGCTTTGGATATCGGCTGAAGCGGGTCCGGCGACGAGATCTGGACGAGGAGAGGGTGTCGGCGTGCGATGGCATCGAGGGCCACCGCCGCTTCGGCCTCTAAGGGCGCCACGCCGCGGGCGCCCATCAGGTCGCGAAGGGCCTCCCGAGCCTCGAGGAGCTCAATGAGCCCTGCCGCACCGACCCGTGTCCGCCACCCCTGCTCCCTCAGCCACGCTGAGGCCGCCGCCGGGGAGGCGAGCTCGTCGGTGCCTGTATCGAGGTCCAGGGTGTTCACGAACCGCCGCACGAGGTCGAGTTGGCCCGGCGCGGCGCTGGGCTTCCGTACCTTCGATGTCACGACCGGGAGTGTCGCGCGTGGAGCGCCCAGTCGCAACCAGCGTTTGGACTTGACAGGTAACCACTGGTGTGCAGGCGTCTACCACCTATGGGATGACATAGGTAACGCCGGCGAGAAGGGCGGTCGCCGCATGAGACAGCGTCTGTTCGGGGTGATCCTTGGAGTGCTGCTGTTGGCCGGTCTCGCGGCACCCGCATCGGCTCGCGAGGACCAGACGATAACCGTTCTCTGCGAACCGTCGGGTTTCACGTTCGAGGCGGACGCCAATTCACTCTTCGGCCAGAACACGGCCAATGCTCATTTCAACGCTGTGAACCCGTTCGGGGACACCTGCCGTGTGATCGAGTAGGGCTTGTCAGGCTCCTGGAGGAGTGAAGGGTCATCGTCGGTACCGGAGAACCGCCGTCAGCGTACGGACGCGTTGAACGGACCTGGAGCGGGAGCGCCGATGGCAGCCTGGACAGATCGCTCTTCCGTCGGCGGCTCGCAGTCGTGGTGCTCCACAGGCGAATGGTACTCCGTCCTCGGCAGTCGAGACGGACTGTCTACGCGAGAACAAGCAGTGGTGCCGTGCTGCGTGGCGGGTGCAGCGTGCGGCGATTGGCTGGTGCATGTATCAATTGAACGGAGTTGGCGATGAGGCCAAGGCTTTCGCCTCCTCCTCGGAGGGCCTTCCTGTGAAGAACGCTTACGCCGCCGCGCCCGATCAGCGCGTAAAGCGAGCAAGGGGGGACCTCAAGATCCACGCCGCGAAGCGGCATAACGCTCCATGGGGCGAGGTCGGCCGCGCACATAACGCCCAGCGGGCCCCCTGCCAACGGTCAGGTAGATGATGCCGCCGAGTGGGATCGAGATGAGAGAGGCAATCAGCCACCCGTCATGGGAGCGTGCGACGGGCCTGCCTCCTCAGGCCGGAGACGGCGGCAAGATCACGGTTGGCTCCGTCAACGTCACGCCCGACCCGAGCGGCACGATGACGGGCAGCTCGACCTGCCGAGTGGCCGATGCGACGCTCACCCCCTCGCACGTGAGCTCGGCGTGAAGGTCCGCTCGTCCGGAGCGGAGCGCGATCAGCCGGCCCCCGACCAGCACCGCCCGCACCGCGTGGAGGTCGATGGTGAGGTCGATCGCGAAGTCGACCTCGGCGACCTTCACGCCGTCGACCATGAGGTCGATCCGGGGCCGATGGGTCGAGGTGATGCGGTGGACCGCCAGGTCGACGACCTCCTCGGCGCCCGGGGAGTTCAGAGAGCGGCGGGCTGCCTCGGCCAGCGCTCCGTACTTCCGCCACCCACCCACTAGGACGTCGACCAGATCGAGATCGAGCAGTCCCGCCGTCACCCGGGCCACCTCATCTCGAGCGGCCGTGAGCAGGCCCGCCGAAACGCCCTCCTGCGTCGTAACGGCCGCGTCGAGGACTCCTGAGTCGGCAAGGGCCCCGCGCAGCACCTCGTCGTCGTGCTCGTCCCCGAACAGCATCCGGCGAAGCGTGAACCCAGTGGGGGTCGTTGTCATGCCGTTCATGGATGCACCAACTCCTCGATATGCTGGACGCCGGGATCCAAGTGGGGGACGAGCCCCACGGCATGGGCCGACGTTAAACCCGCCTTCACCGTCACCCGCACCTCTGGCTCCCCCACCGCGAGCTCGCCCCGAATCCGCTCGGCGCCAGCTCGCATCCGGGATCGTCGCCACCGGAGCGATAGCGCAGCCGCGGCAGCCAACGCCGCCAGGCCTCCCCCTACCCACGGCCACATGGGAGACCCGGCACCCTGCGTCGGCCGCGGCCGGAGGGACGGACGCCCCGCCGGCACCTCGACCACTGTGAACGTCTGGGAGGCGGCCAGCGCGTCGGGCTCGGCGCACCCCTGACAGGCCAGCACCGAGTAGGTGCCCGAGGGCCTCCGCGGCACGCGGAAGGCGTCCCGGAACGAGCCATCAGGACTAGGCGACACCGTCGTGATCGGCCTCGCGGACACATCGGCCGACTCGAAGTAGACCTCGATTGGGCCCGCGGCGTTGAAGCCGGTGCCCGCGACCCGGATCAGTTCCCCGGCGGCGCCGCTCGACGGCTGCAGGGTGATGGTGGGCGTTGGCAGCGACGGGTCGATCGAGAACGGATAGGTCGCCTCCACCGCCCCCCGGCCCGAGCATCGCTGGCAGGCGACCACCGTGTACTCGCCGGCCGCCCGTTCCGGCACGTCGAATGCGGTCACGATCGAGCCGTCGATCCGTGGAGTCGTGAGCGCGAGCGGGTCGAGGACGCCGATGTCGGAGCGATCTAGGTACAGAGCCACGTCGCCCAGGCCCGGGTCCCAGTCCTGCCCGGTGACCGCGACCTTCTCTCCGGCGCGGCCGTGCACCGGGTCCAGCCCGAGGCTCCGCCCGCAGGAGATGACCGTGTCCAGGTTGTCGGCGGCGCACGTGTCCGCACCGAGTCCACCGTCGAGAAGGTCGGCCTCGGGACCCCCGTCTAGCGTGTCGTTGCCGGCATTGCCGTAGAGGTCGTCGGCCCCGGTACCGCCGATGAGGGTGTCGTTCCCGTCGTCGCCTCTCATCGTGATCGGCGAGAAGAGCGAGCCGCCTGCGGCGCCCGCATCGACGGTGTCGTTCCCCCCGCCCGCATCCACCTCGAACCGCTCGGCGCCCGAGACGACGACGTTCAGGCGGCCGTCCCCCTCGAGATCAAACCCCTTCTCATCCACTTCGATGGTCTCGTCGCTCCCGTCGCCCACGACCATGACGCGGTCCGACAACCCCTCGCCGAGCGAAACGTAGAATCCGATCGACGGCGGGAAGCGCCTGCCCTCGCCCGATTGATCGACGCTGACGGTCTCGTGGCCGGTCGATCCCAACACGGTGACCGCGCCGGTGTTCGCTGCGGTCGCCGTCTGGCACGCTTCGCCATTCACAATGATGTCTCCCGCCGTCCCCAACGAGATCGTCACCGTCTCGCCCGCATCCAGGACGGCAGTCATCGTGAAGGTCTCCGAGTTGTAGGTGCAGCTCTGGACGGCGTCGCCGCTAGGAACCGGCGCGACGATCAGCAAGACGGCGATCGAAAAGACGGCCACTGCCCGTCGAGTGTTGGCTGCCATCACCGCCCTCCCGCAGTCGCCGCACACTCGTCGATGGACGGTATAGTCGGTCGACTCACGGGCGCGAGGAATACGCCGTTCGAGCTACAGCCGGCCGGCGGGCTTCATGCCCGGGTGGCGGGATCCTCTCGATCTCCTCGCCGCCTAGGATGTCCTATCCCCAAGTCGTAGCGACACCCGTCGACCTCCCACACCCTAAGGCAAAGGCGACGCATCCTCTCGCTTGACCACCACGTCGAGCGGAAAGGAGGCGCCGCCTTGACCCAAGATGGTGCCCTGTACCGGTTCCGGTTGCGAGCACTTCGCCCTGGCCGCGGAGCTCGGAAACGTGAGAGCCGCCTGCCGGGCCATGGGCGAGCCACCCTTCCACGTTCTACCGGTGGAGCGCCCAGGTCTCTGGTTCGGTCCGGAGATCCTCAGGCCCCGGGAGCGCCGCCGGCCGAGGATGGCCAACCAGACCCTCCCCGTTCATCGAGCAGCGGGTGATCGCCTTCGCCCTCGGGCACCCTGGGTTCGGCCCGGCCCGGATCTCGGCGGAGCTTCGCCGAGCGAAGTGGGGAGGGATCGTGATCTCCCCGAACGGGACCCACCGCGTCCTTCGTCGCCACGGACTGAATACCAGAGCCAAGCGCGTGGGCCTGGTGGCCGGCTACGCGGCCCCGCCCGAACCGGCGCCCAGACCACCGCGGCCTCAAAGTTCGGTGAGTATCTCGGGCCGATCGCGCTGGGCATTCGAGGCTCGACTATGCCGTGTTGGGGACAGAGGACGATCCAAGGGTGGTGGAGGAGGTCTTTGCCCTTCTTTTCCCCGGGCAGGAGGCTGGGTGAGACGCGATCCAATGACGTTCGCGACGCGATGCATATCGCGTGGGAGGAAACGGAGGCTGGGCGGCATGTACCTGACGTAGCCACTCGGGTCGCGCCGGGTCCAGCCCTAGGAGCACGGTGCCCACGGGTTGCGGCCATCTTGGTGGGCATGGGGCTTGCCGGTGTCGCTGACGGTGTCCCAGTACAGCAGCACATCGCTCAGCTCTACCTACCTCGCTGGACGGCCAATCATCATTTCCCGATGTTCCGTGTCGGCAGGAACCAGCCGCCACTTGTCATGATGCAGGCGTGACTGGTCGCACCGCCGAGCCCTGTCGCAACCAGAGGACGAGCAAGAGGTCGGAAGCGCGCGTTGGCGATTCCCCGAACTGACCTTCCAAGCTCTTCTCCAGTGAGGCCGGCCGTGGCTCGACGGGCCGGTAGCGCTCGCCTCTGTGCTACCGGCTATCGGCGCCTTGACGGTCGCGCCGACGATCGCGCTCCCCGTCGTGCGCGGTCCAGGTCCCCTCGCAAAGGCGCTGGCTGCGATCGACCGGTTCTCGGGCGGACGGCTCGTCGTCGGCGTCGGTCCGGGTTCGTCCGAGCGGGACTATCGGGCGGTCGGGATCGCGTGGGAGGAGCGGTGGCCCAGGTTCGAAGAGGCCGTCCAAGCGCTTCGAGCGCTCCTGCGACCAGCAAGCGAAACGTTCGAGGGGGCCTTCTTATTCGACGGACGGGATGGAGCTCCTCCCAGCCCCCATCCAGCCCGGCGGACCGCCGATCTGGTTGGGGAGCTGGGGGTCGGACGCTGGCTTGCGACGGGTGGCGCGCCTGGCAGACGGGTGGTTGGCCTCCGGATACAACACGACGCCCGAGGCGTTCGGTGACGCCCTCCAACGCCTGCGCGAGCATCTGCGACAGGCAGGGACGGATCCCGAGGAAGCGCTCGCCGTTTTCCGGCGAGGGTCACCGCAAGGTGACGGCAAGGCTCCGCCGCGAGGACGGCATCGGGGTCGGTCGCAAGCGCGTGCTGCGCCTCATGCGGGAAGCCGGCCTCCTCGCACCCCAGCGGGCCCGGGGGCGGCGCCGGCCGCGTCCCCACGACGGCACGATCGTCCCGGAGGCTCCGAACGTGTTCTGGGGCACCGACGCGACGATGGCCTACACCTCCCGAGACGGGTGGGTCTGGTGCTTCGTGGCCATCGACCACTACACGGCCGAGGCCTGGGCTGCTGTCGCTCGCCGCGGCGATCGGTTCGCCGCGCTCGAGCCGATTTACGACGCCGTCAGGGATCGCTTCGGGGAGCTCGTCCCCGACCTCGCACGCGGCATCTCTTGCCGCCACGACTGGGGACCCCAATACACGAGCTCTCACTTCACCGGGTCGCTGCGGTGGCTCGGGATCGAGGATTCTCCCGCCTACGTCGGCGAGCCGCCCTGCAACGGCTGCGCCGAGCGTTTCATCCGCACGCTCAAGGAGC
>JBOGVI010000234.1:0-4663 GCA_050692695.1 Actinomycetota bacterium | reverse complement strand
GACGGGTCCACTGCGCGCGCGGGCTTCAGCCAACGCAACAGTGCCCCGCAGGCGTCTGCGCAAAGCGTGGGGCCGTCCCGATGCCGACAAGGCCCTGGCCGAGCTCCAGGCCGTCGCCCGGTGGCTCGAGGAACGTGGACACCCGAGCGCCGCGGGATCCCTCCGGGAGGGGATGGAGGAGACGCTCACGATCACCCGGCTCGGTGTGCCACCCAAGCTCGCGGTCTCCCTGTTCTCCACCAACATCGTCGAGAGCGCGATCTCGGTGGGACGGACCGTGATGGACAACGTGAAGCACTGGCGGCCGAGGAGCAAGAGCAGGATGATCGAACGCTGGTGCGCCGCGGGGCTGCTCGTCGCCGAGCGCCAGTTCCGTCGGGTGAAGGGCTACAAGGAGATGCCGTTCCTCGTCGCTGCACTGAAGGCTCACGTGGCGAACGTGTCGGAGGCAGGTGCTAGGGTTGCGTAATCAGGTCGATGGACCGCCGCTAAAGTTCAACGCCGAGCGGGAGTGCGCCCAGAGATCGGAGGGGATCGCGATGACATGATCTGATCCGATCGAAAGCTCGTCGTCGCCAGCCGGTGCAAGTCCGGTCCGGGTAATCGCCAGGGAGCCCGGTAGCAGGCTGGCGGCTCGGCCTGGAAACGGGCCGGGTCGAAGCCCAGCGTCAAGAGCCCTTCAGGGGGAGCGACCGAGCGGTCCGTAGCGCGAAGCGAAGCCTGCCGCGCCGTGAAATGTGCCCGCGCGAGCGGGATCAGGGAGAGTCGAGCCCCGTCCCTCAGGGCGAAGGCCATGGAAGCGGTGAAGATCCTGGAGTGCAGCCGCGAGGAACTCCCCGGCGTAGAGGGCGCGGAACGTTCGGAAGGTGGCGACGGGAACTGGGGAGGCCTTCGCTGGCCTGGCGGCTGCGGCGTGACCGCCAGAGCGTGGCGCTCTATAACCCGGAAGGGGAAGTGGGCGTCAGCCAGCAAGGCGTCGGAGGCGGCCGTAGTACCGATCTCACCGGACGGACAACACAACCGCCGGTGATGGGAAGGGCCGCCGCTTCGTCCATGCGCGCGTGAGAAGGAGTGGCCGGTGAGTGCCCTCGTGGCTAGTCCCACCCGAGGCGTCGAAGACCTCGACGTGGTCCATGCCTTGCAACGCGCGCTTTACCGGGCGGCCAAGGCCGATCCCGGACGACGGTTCCACGTGCTCTACGACAAGGTCCACCGCAGGGACGTCTTGGAGCGGGCGTGGGAGCAGGTGCGTCGCAACGCCGGCGCACCGGGCATCGACCAGACCACCATCGCCGAAGTCGAGTGCTACGGCGTTGGCCGGCTGCTTGACGAACTGGCCGCGGAACTACGGGAGGGAAGGTTCACCCCGCTCCCGGCCCGGCGGGTCTACATCCCGAAGCCGGGTCGGGACGAGCAGCGACCGCTCTCGATCCCGGCGGTTCGCGACCGGATCGTGCAGGCGGCGCTGAAGATCGTCATCGAGCCGGTCCTCGAGGCCGACATGCTGCCGTCAAGCTTCGGGTTCCGCCCGAAGCTGGCAGCGCACGACGCCCTGCAGGTGCTCCTTGACGAGACCTTCAAGGGGAGGAGATGGGTGGTCGAGACGGACATCGCCGACTGCTTCACGGCGATTCCACACGAGGGGTTGATGGCCGCGCTCTCCGAGCGCATCTGCGACCGCAAGGTCCTCGCACTCCTTCGCGCTTTCCTGCGGGTGGGTGTGATGGAGGACGGCGTGGTCAGACGGGCGGTCACCGGCACGCCCCAGGGCGGGGTTATGGCTCCTCCCACGCAACAGATAACCCGGGGAAGGGTCCGATCCTGACGATGGGATGCAGTGCCGGATCATCACGCAGTCGGGGCCGATCACGATCTCTTTGACGAGGAGTCGAAGCACCTGCTGCCGGTCCTCGACGGAAGTTGAGGCAGCGGCGTCCCGGAGACGGCCGAGGAAGCTTTCCAGGGTCTCAGCGAGCTTCAGGTAGGTCTCGTGGTCGAGCAGCCGAGCCTCCAGCGCCTCGACCTGCGAGCGCAGGGAGGACTCCTTTGCCCGCAGCTCCGGCATCCGGCGTCGGAGCTCGTCCATCGGGATCAGGTCTTCCTGGTAGGCCTGGACCAGTCGGCTCATGGCCGCGGTGGTCCGGGACAGCTCGAGCTCCAGCCGGGAGCGCTCGGCGGTGGCCGGATTGACCGCCCGGAGCTCCTCCAGGCGGCGATCAAGCTCGGCTCGGATCAGCTCGGGATCGGAGAGCAGAGCCGTCAGGTGGTCCCACACCACCCGGTCCAGGTAGTCCTGGCGGACCGGGCGGCTCTCACACACCCGGCCGCGCTCGTAGCGGTAGTCGTCCGAGCCGAGACAGCGGTAGTAGTGGATCTTCCTCGAGGAGGTCCTGGTCGAGGTCCGGTAGTAGGAGTATCCGCACTCCGCACAGACCAGGATGCCCTGCAGCAGCGACGGCACCTTCGTGTTCCTGCGGGCGAACCGCTTGTTGGCTTCCAGTCGCCGGGCGGCGAGGGCGAACGTCTCCTCGGAGACGATCGGGGGGACGGGGATCTCGATCCACTCCTCCGGCGGCCGGTCCTTGGTCGCGATCCACCGGGACACCGCCTTGCCCTTGCGGCGGACCGCCCGGGTGAGCCGGGGCCTGGTGCCCAGGCTCATGGTCTTGGCGAACGCGGCCCGCCCCTTGTAGGCGGGGTTCTTCAGCACCCCCCACACCGTGGAGCGGTCCCACTTGCGCTTGCCGGTGGCGGTGGGGATGCCCTGGGCGGCGAGCCATCTGGTGAGTTCCCCGATCGAGACCTGCTCCTCGGTGTAGCGGCGGAAGACCTTACGCACCACCTGAGCTTGGGCCTCGACGATCTCGTAGCGGGCGTCGGCCTCCTCGGTCCTGCGCACGTAGCGGTACCCGTACGGGGCCCCGCCCAGGACGTTCACCGAGCCGGCCCGGGCCCGGTGGATCTTGCCCCGGCGGGTTCTTTCCACGATCTGAGCCCGTTCGTACTCGGCGATCATCCCCTGAAACTGCAGCAGTAGCTCGTCCTCGGGGGTCTCGGCCCGGGGCCCCTTCACGAACCGGACCTCGGTGCCGGCCCGGGCGAACTCCTCGATGAGCAGGGCCTGGTAGGCATAGCGGCGGGCCAGGCGGTCGGGCGAGTAGCACAGCACCACGTTCACCTCGGTCTGGGCGGCCAGGTCCCGCAGGCGCTCCAGGGCCGGGCGGACGAGCGTGGCCCCGGAGTACCCCTCGTCCTCGAAGATCCACTCGGCGGGGACCTCAACCCCCAGCGTCCGCGCGTGCTCGGTGAGCGCGGCGGTCTGGCTGGCGATGGTCTGCTCCTCCTTCTGTCGCTCCGAGGACACCCTCGCGTAGATCGCCGCCAGCGCCATCTGCCTCTCCTCTCTGGTTCGCCTTGCGGTGCTCGGGGACGAGGATGCGGTAGGCCTGGACCAGTTGAGCGTCGGACAGGCGGTCGAACACGTGCTCGCACTCGATCCGCCTACCTTCCACCGCCCGGTCCCGTTCCCACCCGATCCAGGAACTCCTGTAGGGCCTGGGAGACCACCGCGCTGATCGTTCGCCCGGTGCCCTTGGCGTGGGACCGCACCCGCCGGACCAGACCGACCGGGGCCTTCACCGTGAACACGACCTTGGGCTCCGGCACGGGCATGCCGCCGCCTTCTGTGGCCTGGTCCACGTACCGGCGCGCCTGTCGCTCCGACACCCCGAACCGGCGGGCCAGCCGCCGGGAGGCCGCCGCTTGGTCGTGGCCCGAGGCCACCAGCTTCCCTGCCGCGTTCACCCGGCGAGCGATCTGGTCTGCCGGCACTCGCTGCCCTGGGGTCATCCAGAGACATACTACCTTCTCTGTCACCCATCTCAAGCATCTCGCCGTGGCCGTTCAGCTCGCCGGTACGACAGCGCCGCCTCGAACTCGAAGTTCGCGATTGCGTGGGAGGAGCCATCTCCCCGCTTCTGGCGAACGTCTACCTGCACCGGCTCGACCGGGCATGGCGTCCTGCCTACGGACGGCTGGTCCGCTACGCCGACGATCTGGTGGTGGTCTGCCGGAGCCGCGGCCAAGCTGAGGCTGCCCTGGCGAAGCTGACCACGCTGCTTCAGGGCCTCGGACTTGAACCGAAGCCCGAGAAGACCCGGGTCGTGCAACTTGTCGAAGGTGAGCCTGGGTTCGATTTCCTCGGGTTCCACCATCGGCTCGTGCGCTCGGCGCCACGTCGAGGTAGCGGCGGTTTGGTCTTCCTGGCCCGTTGGCCCTCCGATCGGGCGGTGCGCCATGCCCGGGAGCGCATCCGGTTCCTAACGATGCGAGCCCGGCTTGTTGCGCCGGTCGAGCAGGTCGTGGCGGAGGTGAACCGCTTCCTCCGCGGCTGGGCGGGATATTTCCGTTTCGGCAACTCGGCCCGTACCTTCGACAAGATCAGGCACTACGCCCTCATGCGAATCGCGCTTTACGTTGCCAACCGACACCAGCGCGGTCGCTCATGGGGCTTCGCGCAGGTCTACCGGTCTCCGGTGAGCCTGGGTCTGATCTCGCTCAACGGCACCGTCGTCGCCCCCAGGCCGAACCGGTCCTGGCGGGCTCCGGTCGAACACCGCAGGTGAAGGGCGTCGGTGAGCCGGGTGCGGGAGAACCGCATGCC
>JBOGVI010000233.1:0-2766 GCA_050692695.1 Actinomycetota bacterium | reverse complement strand
AGTACCCGTACCGGCTGAAGATGCGGACGGCTTCGTTCTCCAACGTCTCGGTGATCCCCGCCATGCTTCCCGGCGCGCTCGTGCCGGACCTCATCGCCATCCTGGGCAGCATCTTCTTCGTGGTCGGCGACATCGACCGGTAGCGTCCCGCCCCCCGGGTCGCACGGCCGGGCGCCCCAACAAGCCCAGGTCAGCCCCGTGCGCACCAGACGTTGCCGGGGCCCTGGTAGCCGGTCCCTCTACCCAGTAGGCGTGGGTCCGCCCGGTGCCGTCGATGTCGAGCTCCGGTCCTAGTGCCGTCGTTCGCCGTCGGTCAAGCCGGGGAGACTCGGCCGAGGTCCTGGGTGCTCTGCGCCGCAGCGATCCACGAAGGCCGACCGAGGCCGGGGGTGGCCAGGAGCAGCCACCGGAGCCTCCCTAGGCCGGCGGGGTCGACTAACAGGCTGGCCCGGCTGCGGCCCTCCCACACCCGGACAGCCCGGTCCCCAACGCCCTCGGCCAAGAGCCGGCCCTGGCGTGCGCGCTGGATCTCGCTCCAATCCGCGAAGCCCAGGGCGAGCAAGGCATCACGCTGGGATACGAGCCCCAGGGCCCGGAGGCCTCGGGCCTCGGCCCGGTGCGTGATCGAGCCGAAGTCGACCCCGGCCGTGATGTCTGCCGTCCCGGGGTCGCGGAGGACGTCCTCGAACACGCGCTGGTCTCGGTAGCCGTGGACATCGCCCGCCGGGCCCGACGCGGACCCGTAGTCGACCAGCAGGGCGTACCCGTGCCGCAGCACCCCCGCCAGCTCGTCGACGAACCGCAGCGCGCCGACCGGAACCACGGCCTCTTCCCTCGGCTGGAGAGCCGCGGCCGAGGCCGCGAGATCGTCGTCGCAGGGGACCTCGATCTCCTCGAAGCCGTTTGCTCCGATGTCCACACGGACCTCCGCCAGGCCACCCGGTGTGGCCCGAACCCGGCGAAACGGGAGGTTGTCCAGGAGCTCGTTGGCGAAGACCACGCCGGGGTCGAGTGAGCCGAGCTCCTCGAGATGGGATGCCACACGGATGGGCAGCTGCGTCAGGCGGGCCCGGGCCCCCGGGCTCCGCTCCACGGCCGCGAAGGCGAGCGCCGGGTCCTGTTCGTCGTCGGCCAGCCGAAGGAGGTCTCGGGCCAAGATCCCGTCCCCCGCGCCGACCTCCACCAGGGAGAAGGGCCGGGGTCGGCCGAGTGCCTCCCACAGACCGCGGAAGGCCCGGTGCACGAGCTCGGCGAAGACTGGGTGCACGTGGGGAGCCGTGACGAAGTGCCCTTCCTCGCCCACCGGCGGCTCCGCGTAGAAGCCGCCCGGGCCGTAGAGCGCATGCTCCATGAACTCGGCGAACGTGATGGGGCCCCGGTCCAGGATGGCCCGGCGGATGCGGCCGGCGACGTCCTCGCTCATCCATCCAGCGTATCCACCCGGCGGTGGCACTCGGGCCCTGAGAGAATCCACGCCGTGGGCGACGAGATCCGAAAGGCAGCATCGGTCATCGCCGCGCGGGACGGCGAACGGGGGCTCGAGGTCCTCGTGCTCGAACGGAGCTCGATGAGCCGGTTCCTCCCCGGTTACGTGGCGTTCCCCGGTGGCGCGGCCGACCGGGAGGACGCGTCGCTCGCGAAGCGGTGGTTCGGGTCGGCCGCGGAGGCTCTCCGGGCGTGCGCCGTTCGCGAGCTGCTGGAGGAAGTGGGGCTGGCGCTCACGGCGGACGGGCTCGGCGCGGCCGATCGTCACGCGCTCGACGCAGTCGAGGCGGCGCCGCCCCGTCCGGACCAGCTGCGGAGGATCGCGCACTGGATCGCTCCGGCGGACATCCCGGTTCGGTTCGACGCCGAGTACTTCGCCGTGGCGGCGCCGGGCGAAGTGGACCCACACCCCGACGGCGCGGAGACCGCCCACGCCTGGTGGGCGTCCCCCAGCGAGGTGCTCTCGGAATGGGAGGGTGGGCGGCGAAAGCTCTACTGGCCCACGCTGTTCACCATGCTGAACATCGGAGACTGCCGGACGGTCGACGAGCTCCTCGACATCCGGATCACCACCCGAGAGCCCGACGACGGCGACGTGCAGCGATATCCGCGCTCGACGTTCTGGCAGGACTGACGGTGCCGCGCATCCTCCGCGTCCTCGCCCCGAACCCGGGCGTCCGGGAGCTCGAGGGGACGAACACGTGGATCGTGGGCGACGGTCCGTCTACCGTGATCGACCCCGGTCCCGACCATGAGGGGCACCTCCGGGAGGTGGCCCGAGAGGCCGGCCACGTGGCCGCCATCCTGCTCACGCACGACCACCCGGATCACGCGCCGGGCGCCCCGGCGCTCGCCCGGATGACGGGCGCGCCGGTGTACGCGGCGCGGCCACCGGAGGGCGGCGAATCGCTCCGAGGAGGGCGGCGGATCGGCGCCGGCGGGGCGACGCTGACGGCCGTGGCCACGCCGGGGCACACGCACGATCACATGGCCTTCTTCCTCGAGAACGGGCGCGGGTTGTTCACGGGGGACGCGATCCTTGGGCGGGGGACGAGCGTCGTCGACCCGTCGGAGGGCGACCTCGTCGCGTACCTCCACTCGCTCGGGCGGATGCGAGAGCTGAAACCGAGCCGGATCTATCCGGGCCATGGGCCGGTCGTGCTGGACGCCATGGCCAAGATCGACGAGTACCTGGCGCACCGGGCGATGCGCGAGGAGCAGGTGGTCGCGGCCCTGGGCGATGGGCCAAGGACGCCGGAGGAGATGGTCTCCGAGATCTAC
>JBOGVI010000232.1:0-5695 GCA_050692695.1 Actinomycetota bacterium | reverse complement strand
GCGTCGTCGTGACGAGGCCCGGAGGCCGGGTGATGGACCGCGTGGCAAGAGGGATCGGCGTGGCCACGAACAACGTGGCGGAGTACAGGGCGGCCATCGAGGGCTTGAACCGGGCCAGAGACCTCGGCGCCGCCCACGTCCTCCTCCGTTCGGATAGCCGCCTGTTGATCGAGCAGCTCTCCGGACGGTTCAGGGTCAAGAACCCCGTCCTTCAGCGGCTGCACACCGAGGTGCGCAGGCTGGCCGAGGGTTTCACCCGCGTGCGCTACGAGCACGTGCCGCGCGAAGAGAACCGGGAAGCCGACCGTCTGGCGAACCGGGGCGTCGACGAATGGTTGGCCGGCGGGGACGCTACATGGACCCCGCCGGCGATGGCTCCCCGGCTGTGGGAGGAGGAGTGACCACATCCTCCAGGGCGAACTCGAACCGCGCCACGCCGCCGCCAGCCAGGCGATAGGACAGGGACAGCACCCGTCCGTCGGCCGAGTCCTGCTGTGGGAACACGAGGAGCCCCTCGACCGTGGCGCCGCTCGGCACGGCGATGAGGTTCCCGGTGTGGACGCCCTCCTGGCGCTGCGAGGCGTCGCCGGCCTGCTCCACGTGCAGACCGGGGAGTTCGGGATCGAGCGCGATCCCCCCGGTGCTCCCGTTCTCCACCACCACGTTGAACTGCCAGTTCGGCGTGAACATGAACACCGAGTGAAGGTGGATCGTCACCCCCCGCCGAACCTGCGACAGATCCTCGAAGAACACGATCGCGGCAACCATGGACTGCCCGTCGCGCGTCAGGTCGAAGATCCTCCAGTCGGCCGGGCCGACCCGAAGGAGCGTGATGGGTCCGTCGAGGATCCTCGTGAGCGGAAACGGCTCATCGTCGATCGGATCGTGGGCGAACGTCACCGAGGCCCCCACGTCGACACGCGCCACGGTGGAGCCCTCGATGGTGTCCAGCGCCACGAACTCCACGGAGCGGAGGTCGACCTGCCCCGCGATGGTTCCAGGGAACTCATCGTTCTGGACGTTCAGCCAGTGGGCCCACGCCGAGAGCTTGGAGCCGCCAACGAGCTCGGCCAGACGCTCGCCCTCGTCCTCGGTGGCATGGGCGTAGGCGTCCAGGAACTCGACCACGGCCTGCCGAGAAGCGACCACGTCGACACCGAGGCCCACGCCCACCTGCTCGCGGGCGATGGGCCGGACCGGCCCTTCGAGCTCCCCCGAGCACGATGAGAGTGCGAGGAACGGGATGAACAGAAGCGAGAGCCGTCGCATCGGATCGGCCGTATCGTACCCGGGCCTATACTGTTCAGCGGGGAGTCGGCCGGGCGGCCGCGGGCGAAGGCTCGAGGAAAGTCCGGACTCCACAGGGCAGGGTGCTGGGTAACGCCCAGGCGGGGTGACCCGCGGAAAGCGCCACAGAGAATAGACCGCCCCCGCAAGGGGGCAAGGGTGAAACGGTGAGGTAAGAGCTCACCAGCGGGCCGGGTGACCGGCCCGGCTCGGCAAGCCCCACCCGGAGCAAGGCCAAGCAGGGAGCGTTCGTCGGGGCTCAAGCAGTGAAGCGGTAGCCTCGCGGAGAAGGGTGGCCCGCCCGAGCTCCCGGGTAGGCCGCACGAGGGGCGTTCGTCGTACGGGAGCGCCCCCGGGACCTCGCGGCGACGCGAGGCCCAGAGAGATGGCCGCCGTCGGCCCGTGAGGACCGGCACGGAATCCGGCTTACAGGCCGACTCCCCCTTCCTTCAATGCCGGGCGCTCAGCCGGCGCGCCCGGCTGGCGATCAGCGAGCACCCGCAGCGGCGCGCTGGAGCTGCCTGCCGGCGTGGTACGAGCTTCGGACGAGCGGACCGGCCTCCACGTGGGTGATCGACATTGCCTCGCCGGTCCGCTTGTGCTGGGCGAACTCTTCCGGGGTGACCCACCGGTCTACCGGAAGGTGGAACTTCGTCGGCTGGAGGTACTGGCCCATCGTCACGATCTCGCAACCGGCCTCGGCCAGATCGCGGAGGGCCTCGGCGACCTCCTCGGGCCGCTCACCCATCCCCAGGATGAGGTTGGACTTCGTGATCTGGCTCGGCCGCAGGCGCTTCGCGATGCGGAGCACGTCGAGCGACCGGTCGTAGCCGAACGCCGGACGGATCCGCCCGTGCAGCCTGCGGACGGTCTCCAGGTTATGGGCGAACACGTCGGGCTCGGCGTCGATCACCGTCGCGATGTCGCGCTCGCCCCCATCGAAGTCGGACGGTAGCACCTCGACGCCGCACCCCGGCAGGGCCTCGCGCACCGCCCGGATACACGCCGCCCAGATCCGTGCCCCGCCGTCGGGGAGGTCGTCGCGAGCCACGCCGGTCAACACGACGTACCGGAGGCCCATGGCCCTCACCGCCTCCGCGATCCGCTGCGGCTCTTCCTCATCGACCGGGTCCGGCCTCGCCGTCATCACGTCGCAGAAGCCGCAGCGCCGGGTGCACCGGTCGCCCAGGATCAGGAACGTCGCCTCCCGTTCCTCCCAGCACTCGTAGATGTTCGGGCACCCCGCTTCCTCGCATACCGTGTGCAGGGAAAGTCCCCGCATGAGCTGCTTGAGCTCGGCGTAGTTGGGGCCCGTGCGGGCCTTGACCTTCAGCCACTCCGGGCGGCGGGCCGCGGGCTGTAAGGTCTGGGCGCAGCCCACCGAATGCGCGACGTGGGTGTCAGGGAGCGTCGCGGTCCCCGCGGCGGTGGACACGATCGGCAGAAAGAGACGCCGCTTGTGTGGATTGTGGTCCCGGCCAGGCATTCGGTCCAGTCTAGCCCGTGCTCGTGGCATCGAGGCTCGGCGTCTCGAGCTCCTCCTCCGCGGTCCATTGCGGCGGCACCGTTGGCAGGAACACCCGGAACGAGGCCCCCCCACCCTCGCGCTCCTCCACCCAGGCTTTCCCGCCGTGAAGCTCAGCGAACATTGCGACCAGCGAGAGCCCGATACCCGTGCCGGGGGAGTGGGGAGATGCGGTCGGTCCCTGCCGGAATGGCTCGAAGATTGCCTTCTGGAGATGTCTCGGCACCCCCGGACCGTCGTCCTCCACGGCGAGGAGCGCGCCGCCGTCCTCCTCGCGCACGTGGACCCAGACGGTCGCAGCGGGTCCGCCGTGGCGGAACGCGTTGGCGAGGAGATTCTCGGCGATGCGCTCGACCTTGGGCGGGTCGGCCGGGACCACGACGGTCTTCGCCTCTACCAGGACCCGCCGGCCGGGCGGCACCTCCAGGCTGTCCACCGTCCGCCGGACCAGCGCCCCGAGGTCGGTCGGCCGGTATTGGGGGGTCACGATGCCCCGGCTCAGCCGGTCGATGTCGAGCAGGTCTTTCAGCAGCTTGTCGAGCTTCCGGGCGTTCGAGGCCAGCCGGTTGAGGAGGTCGCGACGGTCGGCTTTCGACAGGTCCTGGCGCTCCAGCGTGAGGGCCAGGCCCAGGATCGATGTCAACGGGCTGCGGAGCTCGTGTGAGACGGCGGCCAGGAACGCGTTCTTCATCTCGTCGAGCGCGCGCAGGCGCTCGGCGGCCTCGCGTTCCCGCTGCTCCCGCTCGCGAAGCGCCTCCTCCGCGAGCTTGGCGTCCGTGACGTCAGTCATCACGCCTTGCGAGAAGCGCGGACGGCCCTGCTCGTCGCGGACGATGGTCGCCTGGTCCCTGACCCATAGCCATCGCCCGTCGGTGGCCCGAATGCGGTACTCGATGTCCAACGGCTCGCCGGTCTCGTTGTGCCGGGTCGACGCGTCCACGACCCGGGTCCGGTCGTTCGGGTGAAGGGCCCGCATCCACAGCCCAAGGTCCTCCTTCCACTGCTCGACCGTGTACCCGAGCATGGCCTCGATCTGGGGGCTCACGAAGATCGCCGAGGACAGGGCATCGACCCGGTCCACGTACGTCACCGCCGGGATCGTCTCGACCAGAGAGCGGTACCGGTTCTCCGCCTCCAGCAACCGCTCCTCGGTCTCCTTGCGCTCGGTGAGGTCGAGCAACACGCCCTGCCAGACGCTCCGCCGGCCGGGCCGGCCGCGTTCCATCACCACCGCGTCGTCGCGCACCCATACCACCCGGCCGTCCTGGGCCATCAGCCGGTACTCCATGCTGAACGGCTCGCCGGCCTGGTCGGTCCGCTCGGACTCGGCCATGACGGCCTCCCGGTCATCGGGGTGGATGCGCCTCCTCCAGATGTCGGGGTCGTCCAGCCACTGCTCCGGTGTGAATCCGAGCAACTGCTCGATCCCCGGCGCGATGTACTTGGACGCTCCGTCCTCGTGGTGCAAGGATTCCGCCACGTACGTCACGGCGGGCATCTCCTCCACCAAGGTCCGGTATCGGTGCTCCGCCGCGGCCCGGGCCCGGGTCTCCCGCCGGGCTTGCCGCCACCGCAGCACCGAGAACACGCACAAGCCCAGAGTGGCAAGGCTCAGGGCCACCAGGATCTCGTCCACCCGGGTCGGGAAGGGGCGGATGACCCAGCGGTGCGCGAGCTCGAACCCGCCCGTCACCACACCCAGCCAGAACACGACGAGGGCGACGAGCGAGATCAGCAGCAGATCCCGCACCGCCCTCGGTCGGTTCCGGCGCGACTTCCTGCGTTCGTTCATCGCGATGAGCTGTTTCCCCGACTATCGGCGGCTCCGGGGGGACGCCTGAGCCCTGCGCCGCAGGTCCTTCAGTACAGGTCCTTCAGTACCTGTCCGCAGGTCGGGACCGCGGTATCGGGCGATGGGTCAGAACCGGGCCAGCTCGAGCATCCGCTCGAGGATCCGGTCCGTGTCGGGCATGTAGGCGTGCTCCAGCCCGGCCGCGAACCCCATGGCCGGGACGTCCGGGCCCCCCATCCGGACGATGGGGCCGTCGAGGTCGAACAGAGCTTCCTCGGCGATGGTGGCGGCGATCTCGGCGCCGGCCCCGTACGTCCGGTTGTCCTCGTAGACGACCATGGCCTTTCCGGTCTTGCGCACCGAGGCCAGGATGGTCTCCGCGTCGAGGGGCGCGATGGTCCGGACGTCCACGATCTCCGCCGAGACGCCCGCCTCCTGCTCCAGGCGCTGCGCGGCCTCCAGGCACAGATGGAGCATGAGTCCGTAGGCGACGACGGTGAGGTCCGTGCCTTCCCGCTTCACGTCGGCCTTTCCGATGGGGACCGTGAACGGCTCCTCCGGCACGTCGCCCTTGATCGATCGGTACGTCTTCTTGTGCTCGAGGAACAGCACGGGGTCGGGGTCTCGGATCGCGGACCGCAGCATCCCCACGGCGTCTCGGGGGGTCGATGGGACGACCACCTTCAGCCCCGGGACGTGCCCGTAGAAGGCCTCGATGGACTGGGAGTGGTACAGGGCCCCGTGGATGCCCCCACCCCATGGACAGCGCACCACCATGGGCAACCCAACGTCGCCGTTTGTGCGGTACCGCATCCGCGCGGCCTCCGACACGAGCTGGTCGAAGGCAGGGTGGATGAAATCGGCGAACTCGATCTCGGCCACCGGGAGCAAGCCGTGGAGGGCCATGCCGATGGCGACCCCCACGATGAGGGATTCGGCGAGGGGCGCGTCGATGACGCGCCCCTCGCCGAACTCGTCCAGGAACCCCTTGGTCACGCGGAACACGCCGCCCCGGGCCCCAACGTCCTGGCCCAGCACGACGATACGCTCGTCGCCCGCCATCTCGTCGTGGAGCGCGTCGTGGATGGCCG
>JBOGVI010000231.1:0-5254 GCA_050692695.1 Actinomycetota bacterium | reverse complement strand
AACCGGGAGCTACGGGGCAGCTCTGGCCCGGCACCTGCGAGCCGGGGGCCACACCGTGGTGGAGGTGGACCGCCCCGACCGCAGGACCCGGCGTCTTAAGGGCAAGAGCGATCCGACAGACGCCGAGGCGGCGGCGAGGGCGGTGCTGGCCGGAACGGCGAACGGGTGCCCCAAGGCCGGGGACAGCCGGGTGGAGATGATCCGATCACTGCGTGTGGCCCGCCGATCGGCGATGAAGGCGAGGACCCAGGCGACCAACCAGCTCCAGGCGCTTGTACTCACCTCCCCGGAGGAACTCCGTGCATCGCTCCGCGGTCTGTCCCTCCAAAGTCTGGTCCAGGTGGCCGCCCGGTTCCGGCCCGGGCCGCTTCTGAGTCCCACGGCCGCGGCGAAGCTCGCCCTTCGCCATCTCGCTCGACGGCACGCTGCTCTAAGCGCAGAGATCGCCGAGCTCGACCGGGACCTGGCGCTGGTGGTGTCACAGGCTGCGCCGGCGCTCCTGGCCCTACCCGGAGTGGGGACCGATGTCGCCGGAGCTCTGCTCGTCGCAGCAGGGGACAACCCGGAGCGTCTGTCGAGCGAAGCGGCCTTCGCCAGGCTGTGCGGAGTGGCACCCCTTCCTGCGTCCTCCGGCAAGACCAACCGACACCGGTTGAGCCGCGGTGGGGACCGAATCGCCAACAACGCGCTGTGGCGGATCGTCCTGGTCAGGATGAGCTTCGATTCCAAAACGAAGAACTAAGTGGATCGGCGGACCAAGGAGGGGCTATCCAAGAAAGAGATCATCCGGTGCCTCAAACGGTATGTGGCACGGGATGTGTATCGCCGCCTGGTGGGTGTTGACAACCAATAGGAGCATCCCTTCGCCCTCGAGACGTAAAGCCGGGCGATGTTTCGTTGGTTTTTCGTTGGTGGAAGCGACCACGGGGGAGGCCCCCGGATTGGGGGCCTCGGCATTCTCGCTGGTCAGCGAGCCTTTTTGTAGAGCGGACGACGGGATTCGAACCCGCGACCCCCACCTTGGCAAGGTGGTGCTCTACCAACTGAGCCACGTCCGCATGCGCCCCACCGCGAGGCACCAACAGTCTATGGGGTGCCGCTGGAGCCTTCAACGGGACCCTTCCCGGCCTCAGTCGTCAGGCGCCCGTAGAGCCGAACCCGCCCTCTCCTCGCGATGACGGGGGGAGGTCGTCCACCCACGCGGGCCGCACATCGGGCACACCTACGATCACGAGCTGGGCGATCCGATCCCCTCGGTGAAGCTTCACGGGGTGTTCACGGTCCAGGTTCACCACGGCGCAGATGACCTCGCCCCGGTAGCCCGCGTCGATAAGGCCAGGGGCGTTGGCCATCGTGAGGCCGTGCTTCGAGGCCAGACCCGATCGCGGAAGCACCAGCCCGGCGTGCCCCTCGGGAATGGCCACGGCCACGCCGGTCGGGAGCATGGCCCGCTCACCCGGTCCGACCTCCACGTCGATGGCCGAGCGGAGATCGAGACCCGCGTCGCCGGGATGCGCATGCCCGGGCAGCTCCGCGTCCGGGTCCAGTCGCTTGAAGGGCACGTCCATGGCGACGGCAATCTCCCAGGCCCACGACGGGCCGGGGAGGGGGTCCCGGTCCGCCGTGGAGTATGCGATCCCTCTACGAGCAGCCGCTGGTCGACCCGCAGGACGGGCACACGTAACACGAGCCCGACGGCTGCATCTTCGAGCCACACGTGTAGCAGAGCGGCGCGTCGGCGGCCTGGGCCCGCGGCCGCTCGGCCGGTTCGACTGGCGATGCCGTCCCAGGCGTCTCGGCCCGCGGTTGGGCGGCGAATGCCTTCCCCTCGGCCTCGGCCTTCGCGGTCTCCTTCCGCTCCTCGATCGAGCGGATCCCGAGCGCGTCGCGCTTCTCGGAGGGCAGGTGGTCGAGCGCCAGGCGCCGGAACACGTAGTCCACCAGTGACGACGCGAACCGGATGTCCGGGTCGTTCGTCATGCCGGAGGGCTCGAACTTCATGTTGATGAATTTGTCGACGTAGGCCTCGAGCGGCACCCCGTACTGGAGGCCGATCGAGATGGCGATAGAGAACGCGTCCATGATGCCCGCCAGGGTGGAGCCCTGCTTCGAGCTCCTCAGGAAAATCTCGCCGATCCCGTTGTCGGGGTACGAGCTCGCGGTGATGTAGCCCTCGGCGTCCCCCACTTCGAACTTCGTCGTGATCGAGGGACGGCTCCGCGGCAGCCGCTTTCGGACCGGCTCCGCGAGCTGGGCCGGCTTGAGGGCCTTGCCCTTGGCCTTCTTGTCGGCCGAGAGCGGCTGGGCGACCTTGCAGTTGTCGCGGTAGATGGCCACAGCCTTCAGGCCGAGCTTCCACGACTCCACGAAGAGCTGCTCGACCTCCTCCACCGTGACCAGCTCGGGCATGTTGACGGTCTTAGAGATGGCCCCGCTGATGAACGGCTGGACCGCCGCCATCATCCGGACGTGTCCCATGTAGTGGATGGCCCGGTCGCCCATCGACGTGTGGAACACCGGCTCGTGCTCATCGCGGAGGTGCGGAGCCTCGGCCACCGAGTTGTGCTCCGAGATGTACGCGACGATGTCCTCGACCTGGCCGGGCTCGTAGCCCAGTCGGTCCAGGGCCCGGGGCACGGTCTGGTTCACGATCTGCATCGTGCCCCCACCCACGAGCTTCTTGTTCTTCACCAAGGCGAGGTCGGGCTCGATGCCGGTGGTGTCACAATCCATCATCAAGCCGATGGTGTTGTGGCTCACGAACCCGTTGGCGAGGTAGGTCACGTTGTCCGGCACGGACAGGTCGTAAGTGAGCTCGTCCTCACCGAGCTCGGTCGACGTTACCCGATCGTAGAAGAAGCGGAGCAGTTTCCCGAGCTCGATGTCGCGGGTCCGCTCGTACAGCTCGGAGGCGATTCGTCGGGAGACGGTTCCCGTCCGCTCTATCTCCATGAACAGGACCTTACGCATCCGATCGTTCTGCAGTGCCAGTCGGTCGATCAGGGTTCGCGTCATCGGAATCTTGTCGTGCCGCGCCGACTGCCGCCCGAGAGGCGTCTCTACGGCAGCGTTCTTCCGGTCGCTCAGGAACCCGATCTCCTCCAGCCACGGCCCGTTGTAGGACGAGTTCAGCAGCCTGAGGGCCGCGAGCGGTGACCGACCCCAGCCGGTCGTGTCCATCTTCCGCGTGGCGGGGTATCCGAGGGCAAGCAGCAGGCTCTGCACCTCGTGGGAGAACTCGATTGATGTCGTGGCCCAATGAGGGTAGCCCACCGTGACGGTGCCATCGGCCTCGAACAGCCCCCTCAGAAACGCTGCGTAGACCTCACGGTCGTTCGCATGCAGGACGGCATCGGGGATATGCGGGAGGTAGCCCTTCCCTGCATGGCCCTCGCTGGGCGAGTGCTTCGCGAATCCGCAGGCCTGCCACCACTGCACGAGGCGAACCGAGTTGAACGCGACCTCGGTGTATCCCCTCTTGGGCGTGACGTGGGCCTCCAAGCCGAACAGCTCCTTCCCTACACGGGCCAGGTGCTCGACCACTTCGAAGTCGTGGGAGTCCACGCACAGGCGGATGCCCCGCGTGTGGAGTGAGCCATCGCCCATGAAGTACCCGATGAACTCCGCCAGCTCAGGAGTCATCCGCTCCGGAGCCCGCGCGTGGTGCTCGCCGGTCCAGTAGGCCTCCGGTAGCGGAGGAAGCTCGACCGTCTGGGGCTCCCCCACCAGCTGATCCAGGGCCAGCGGCACGACGTCCCCGGGAGCGAGGTCGGAGAACCGCTTCCATGTCCAATCTCCTCCACCCGAGCCGACCACCCTCACTTTGTGCCGAGGAGTGCCCTGGATCCGGTAGCCGCGGGAGGTCGTGACGGTCACGACGGACTCCAGGCCGTTCACATAGAACTGCGTCGCCGTCCGGACTCCCTCGTCCGTGTTGACCGAGATGCCGAGATCCTGCCAACGGGCACCGGCCGGGTCTCCCAGAGACTGGAGTCGCACGAGCCCTCGCTCCGTGGGGACAAGGGAGCCGCCCACCAGGCATCCGGTCGGAGCCAGCACTGTGGCCTGGGCGTTCCGGTACCCATGCTGTTCGCCGAGGGCGATGGCCTCGTCCCATGACTGCTTCGCCGCCGACAGCAGCGCCTCGGGCACGAGGTCGCCGTCGATCTCGTCCGCGGCGGCGCGGTGCTTGCGCATGACTCGCAGCATGGCGTCCCAGTTCGGCGGGAACCCGGCGAACGGCCCGGTGACCTCGGAGATCCGGGCGCTGGTCCGGTAGGCCCATCCGGTCATGAGCGCCGAAATGGCCCCTGCCCAGGCCCGCCCCGCGTCCGAGTCGTACGGCAGGCCCCGGGCCATCAGGAGCGCGCCGAGGTTCGCGTAGCCGAGGCCGAGCTGCCGAAAAGCCTTCGCGTTCCGCCCGATCGCCTCGGTCGGGTAGTCGGAGTTGCCCACGATGATCTCCTCGGCGGTGAACACGACCTCGACGGCGTGCTTGAACGCCACCACGTCGAAGTTGCCCTCGCCGTCCAGGAACTTCATGAGGTTCAGCGACGCGAGGTTGCACGCCGAGTTGTCGAGATGCATGTACTCACTGTTGTGCACCACGATGGAGAGGTTGATCGTCGAACCTTCGCTCGTCACCCCGAAGTTGTGAGTCCCTTCGACCTCCAGGTCGTAGACGAGCGCTGGCTGGTCCGTCACGACTTCCACGACCGAGCGCACGCGATCATCGACCGGGCAGCCGCCTTCGTCGATGGCACGAAGAACCATGCCCGGCGATAGTTCGTGCGCTTCGACGTACTGCCCGCTCAGGGTCAGGAACCGGTGCTCGGGCGTGCATTGCAGAGAAAGACCTCGATCGGTGAGCACTTCGACCAATCGATTGGTATAGCCTGCCACCCAGACCTCACGGATCTGCCTCCAGACTGATTGACCCGTAGTTGCGTTGAATGAGCGTGCTGTGGGCAGGTCGTCCCCGGCCGTCGCCATCTTCTCGAGGATCTCGAATGAGATGAGCCCCATCGACGTTTCCACGAGAGCCGCGCCCGTGAAGCAGCATGGGTTCGACGCGTTGATGCGGCCGGACGCCGGCGAGGTGTGCCACTCGTTGATCGTCGTGTCGTACTGCATGCCCGGGTCCGCGCACTCCCAGGCGGAGTAGGCGATCTGACCCATGAGGTCGCGCGCCTTGAGCGTTCGCAGCGGCTCACCGGTGGTGACCGCGTTGAGGTGCCAGTCGCCGTCGTCGAGG
>JBOGVI010000230.1:0-2428 GCA_050692695.1 Actinomycetota bacterium | reverse complement strand
GGGGCCGTGGCCGTCATGCACACGGCCTCCGTGCTGGCCCTCGGCCTGCTGGTGCTGTCGGCCGAGCGGCTGCTCGCTCCGGAGCGCGTATACCCGTGGCTCGGGCTGGCCTCGGGGCTGGCGGCGGTGGGGCTCGGGGCCGGGCTGCTGGTGAGCCGACTGGCGGCCTGGGGGAGCGCCCGCCGTCACGCGCTCGAACACGAACGGGGCCCCGGCCCCGAGCACGGTCACGTTCATGCGGTTCCCGACGAGCCGATCCTCTCGCGAAGGAGCCTCACGGCCCTCGCCGTGGCCGGCGGCATCCTGCCGTCGCCCACGGCACTCGTCGTCCTACTCGCCTCGGTGGCCTTCCACCGGGTGCTCTTTGGGCTGGCGCTCATCGCCGCGTTCAGCGTCGGGCTCGCCGCGGCCCTGATGGCGGTGGGGGTCCTCGCGCTCTGCGCGCGGGACGTGGTGTCGCGGCGTATGTCGTCTCGGTGGGCGCAGCTCGTCCCGGTGGTGTCGGCCGGCGCCATCGTCGCGTTCGGGCTGGTGCTGATGGTACGGGGGTTCGCGCAGCTCTGAGCTCGGCTAGGCCGCGGCCTCGGCCAGGTAGGCGTGCCACACGTGGCCCTGGCCGGACGGGCTCGACGGCGCCGAGCCGACGGCCTCCTCGGAGACCACGATCTCGTCGAACCGGGCGAGGTCGATCGTGACCTCCAAGAGCACCCAGCCGTCGTCGGGGACGAACATGCCCCCCTCCACGCGGACGAACCTGCCGTCTCGCCCCAGCCACAGCTGGTAGGCGCGGCCGGGCGCCGGCGGCGGCACGTTCCGGCCGAACACGTACATGCGCCCGAGGCCGGGACGCGATACCTGAACCAGCCCATCCGCGGGCTCCCCCTGGCTCTGGAGGCCCACCGGGTCGGCCCCGGACTGTCCGAGCACCTGCATCACCTCGAGGAGCTGCCCCCGCTGGGCCTCCGCCCTCGACACGCGGTTGCCGAGCGAGGCCGACAGGCCGGCCAGGCTCACCACGGCCACAACGCCCGCCACGGCCGCCACGGGGGCGCGCCGGCGCCGGCTCAGGGGGATCCGGGCCACGTCCCGTCGGATCCGGGGAAGCAGGAGCTCCGGCGCCGCGGCCGGAGCGGCGGCCAGCGCGAGCTCCCCGGCCACGCCCTGGAACCCCGCCACGACGTCCCGGCACCGGGGGCACGAGGGCACGTGGTCGGACAGGAGCCGGTCGGCCTCCATCGCGTCCTCGCCGGAAAGGCCGAGCAGCGCGTAACCCGCCAGCAGCTCCTCGATCCGTTCGTGGTCTTCGTTCACATCAGTCCTCGCGATACAGGGCCCGTCGCAGCTTCCGCATGGCGGCGAGCGTCCTCGTCTTCACGGTGCCGACCGGGATGCCGAGCTCCACGGCGATCCTTGCTTGCGTGTAGCCACCGAAGTAGGCCAGCTCCACCACCCTCCGCTGCTCGGGGGGGAGCATCTCCAGGGCGTCCCGGACCTCCTTCCGTCGTCCGGAGACGTACGCATCCTCGACGACGCCCTCCGCTACATCTTCGCCTGTGCGGAGCTCCAGGTTCGAAACCCGCTCGGCCCTTCTGCGGAGGCGCTCCTCCCGACGGACCGTGTCCACGGCCCGGTGGTGGACGAGCGATAGGAAGAAGGTGCGGAAGGGGCCACGGGCCGGGTCGTACGCCTCCGGCGCCCGCCACAGGGCCAGGAACGAATCGGCGACTACGTCCTGGGCCAGGGCGTCCTGCGCCGTGACCCGGCGGGCCAGGCCGTACGCCGCCGCGGAGTGTCGCCGGTACAGCTCTTCGAACGCCTCCCGGTCGCCGGTTGCGAGGCGCCGGTGGAGCTCGAGGTCCGGGCGGTCACCCTCTTGCATCGCTCCCGTTGTATCACTGGCGACGCCCGCCGCTCCGGGCCCGGGCTCCGGGCCCGGGTAGGATGGCCGGCCGTGCTGGCGCGCGTGGTGATGTACTCCCGGCCGGACTGCGGGCTGTGCGACGAGGCTCGCCGGGTGATCCTGGCCGAGCGGCCCCGGACCCCCTTCGAGTACCGGGAAGTCGACATCTCCGGGGACGACGCCATGGAGCTGGAGTACGGGACCCGGATCCCCGTCGTGCTAGTGGACGGGGCGGAGCTGTTCGAGGTTCGGGTTGACCCCGGCGACTTCGCCCGGGCCGTCCGCCGCTGAACCGTCGCCCCGCCAAACCCCTTGCCCCGCACGCTTGTGCCTTCGTGCACCGGTTTCACGATTGCGCTAACATCCGCCCCGTGAGCGAGCGGCCCATCCCCGAGGCCACCGTGGGGCGCCTCCCCATCTACCTCCGGGCCCTCGTGGAGATCGCCGAGGGCGGGGCCGGCACCATCTCGTCGGAGGCCCTCGCCGAGGCGGCCGGAGTGAACTCTGCGAAGGTCCGCAAGGACCTGT
>JBOGVI010000229.1:0-3762 GCA_050692695.1 Actinomycetota bacterium | reverse complement strand
CCAACTCGCCGTCCTTGGTGCGGACCAGGTAGGTCTGGGCCGCCTGGTCATAGGCCTCGAGGAAGCCCACTGCCTCCCCGACGTAGCCGTTGGGCAGCTCGAACTGGACCGAGACGCGCTTGCCGATGTCTTCCGGTGTCACGAGGTTCCGGCCCTTCATGCGGCGGAGGATACCGAAGTTCCGCTATCGCTCGACCCGGGAAACGGTGCCCGTGGGCGGCTCGGGGAAGGCATGGGGGTGGACGGCCCACGCCAGGATCTCCAGCCCGTCCAGGATCCGAGGTCCCGGGCGGGAGAAGTAGGAGGTCGCGTCAACGGCGAACACCGTGCCCTCGCGGGCGGCCGGGGTCTCGACGAACTCGGCGTTCTGGTAGAGGAGCGGGGCCTCCTGTTCGGCCTCCTCCAGGTAGTAGCCGCACGGCATGAACACCACGGCCTCGGGGTTCGCGTCGCGGATCTCGCGCCAGGTCACGACGCGAGAGGGCCTCTCCTTTTCGTTTAGCAGGTTCACGCCGCCCACGATCTCCACCATGTCCGGCACCCAGTGGCCGGCCACGAAGGGCGGGTCGAACCATTCGAGGCAGAACACGCGGATCGAGGGGAGGCGGAGGGCCCTGGCCCGGACGGCCTCGATGCGGGCCCGCATCGAGGCGACCAGGTCGTCCGCGCGTTCATCTGCCCCGAGCAGCTTGCCGACGGCGCCGATGCCATCCAGGACCTCGGCCAGCGAGTGGGGGTCGAGCGAGAGGACCTTCGACCCGGTCGCGCCGATCTCCTCGAGTGCCCGCCGGACCTGGCCGCTCGGTACGGCGCACACCCGGCACAGGTCCTGCGTGAGGATCACGTCGGGCCGGACCTGTTGGATGAGCTCCTTGTCAAGGGCGTAGATCGGTTCCTTGCGGTCCATCCGCTCCCGCACGGCGTCGTCGATCTCGCGAGAGGACAGGGGCCGGCCTTGCGGCAGCGCGCTCCGCACGACCACCGGCTTGGAGGTGGCCTCCGGCGGGTAGTCGCACTCGTAGGTCACGCCGACCAGGTCGTCGCCCAAGCCGAGCGCGTAGACGATCTCGGTGGCCGAGGGAAGCAGCGAGAGGATGTTCACGTGGGAAGCGCCTCCAGTTGATCCCGCGACTCGAGGAGCGAGACGAGGTCGCCGAAGGCCCTCCCCGCGGTTGCGCCGTCGAGCAGCCGGTGGTCGAAGGCGAGCGAGAGCGTGCAGGCTGGACGGGCCACCACTTGCCCGTCGATCACCAGGGCCCGCGGCTCGATCACGCCGAGCCCGAGGATCGCGCTCTGGGGCGGGTTGATGATGGGCGTGCCGAACTCCGAGCCGTAGCTCCCGGTGTTCGTGACGGTGATCGTGCCTCCGTTCAACTCCTGGATCCGGATCGAGCCGTCCCGGGCCGCGGCCGCCAGCCGCTCGATCTCCGCGGCGATGTGGCCGATGGTGCCCTCGGCTGCGTCGCGCACCACGGGAACCAGGAGGCCGCGTTCGGTGTCGGTGGCGATGCCGACGTGGACCCGCCGGTGCAGCCAGATCTGGCCCCGATCCCCCATATAGGAGGCGTTCAGCGCGCGATGCTCCTTGCAGATCTCGGCGAGGGCCCGCACCACGATAGGGAGCGGGCTCACGCCGAGCCCTCTTCGGAAGGCCTCGAGCGCCGTGCAGTCGAGGGTGCGGAACGCGGTGACGTGGGGGATCTGGCGAACGGCCCGCGTGAGGTTCTCCGCGATGGTCCGCCTGATCATCGAGATGGGAGCGACCTCGACGGCCTCGGGCCCGGCCTTCGCGGCTCGCTCAACGTCCTCCCGAGTGATGCGATCCCCGGGGCCGGTCCCCTCGACAGAATCCAGGTCGACCCCGAAGTCCCTGGCGAGCTTCCGGACGGCGGGCGTCGCGAGCGGGGCGGCGACCGAGGAGGCGCCGGAGGGTGCGGCCATGTACTGTGCCGCGCTTGCCGGTGACGGCTGCGACGGTCTGTCCTTAGTCCGAGTGGCTGCTTCCGGCGCCCCCGAGGGAGCCCCCTCACGCGGGGGCTCTTCGATCTCGAACGTCACGAGGGGAGCCCCGACCTTGAGCGTCTCGCCCTCGTCGGCATGGAGCTTCACAATGGTCCCGGCGAACGGAGAGGGCACCTCGACCGTGGCCTTCGCCGTCTCGACCTCCACCAGCGGCTGGTTGAGGGCGACGACGTCGCCCTCGCTCACCAGCCAGTGGCCGATCTCCGCTTCCTCGAGGCCCTCACCGAGGTCCGGGAGGAGGAATTCACGGGCCGGCATCAGTAGCTCACCGCCCTGCGGACGGCGGCGGAGATCCGTTCGACGCTCGGAAGGTAGCGCTGCTCCAGCGCGGCGGGCGGGTACGGCACGTCGTAGCCGGTGACCCGGATCACCGGCGCTTCCAAGTAGTCGAAGGCCTCCTCCATGATCCGGGCCGCGATCTCCGCGCCCATGCCGAGCGTCCGCGGCGCCTCGTGGACCACCACCACCCGTCCGGTTCGCCGAACCGACTCGCCCAGCGTCTCCAGGTCGAGCGGAACCAGCGAGCGAAGGTCCACCACTCGGCACTGGATGCCTTCGCCGGCCAGGCCCTCGGCGGCCTCCAGGCACCGGGAGACCATCGCCCCGTACGCGACCACCGAGCACGATCCACCCTCGCGTCGGACCCAGGCGCGTCCGATCCGCGGTCCGTCGATGGCGAGGTCGCCCTGCTCCTTGGCCCAGTACCGGCTCTTGGGCTCGAGGAAGATCACTGGGTCGGGGTCGGCGATCGCGAGGGACAGCAGCCGGTACGCGTCGAGCGCGCCGGAGGGCACGACGACCTTCAGCCCGGCGGTGTGGACGTAGTAGGTCTCGGGGCTCTCGCCGTGGTGCTCCTTGCCCCGGATGCCCCCGAACGACGGGATGCGGATCACGATCGGCATCGCCGCGTGTCCCCGGGTTCGGTACCGGTACTTGGCGATGTGGCTGATCACCTGATCGAGCGCGGGATAGGAGAATCCGTCGAACTGCATCTCGGCGATGGGCCGCCACCCCGCGAGGCAGAGTCCGACGCAGATCCCGGCGATCCCGGCCTCGGCGATCGGGGTGTTGAACACGCGGTCCCGACCGAAGTCCCGCTGAAGGCCGTCGGTTACGCGGAACACGCCGCCCAGCTCCCCGATGTCCTCGCCGAAGACGAGCGCGCGGGGGTCGTTCGCCATGGCTTCTCGGAGGGCGGCGTTCAGGGCCGCCACCATGGTGTACTCAGCCATCGCCGTTTTCCTCGACCGAGCGGCGGTCACGCTCCAGCGCCTCCGGCGGATCGCCATACGCGAACGCGAACAGCTCGTCGGCCGGCGGTGGGCCGACCGACGTGATCGCAGTCCGGATGTCGGCCACCCACTCCTTGGCCTCGTCCTCGCAGTCCGCCACGAAGGCTTCTTCCGCCACGCCCGCGGCCAGCAGGTACGTGAGGTACCGATCGATGGGATCGCGCTTCCGCCAGGCGTTCACCTCATCCGAGCTCCGGTACCGGGTAGCATCGTCTGCCGTCGAGTGCGGCCCCATGCGGTAGGTCATGGCCTCGATCAGGGTCGGCCCGTCCCCGGCCCGAGCCCGGTCCGCCGCGGCCTTCGTCACCGTGTACACGGCGAGCACGTCGTTCCCGTCCACCCGAACCCCAGGGAACCCGTAGCCCTCCGCGCGCTTGAAGATGGGCCCAGCGGTCTGTTCCTCGAGTCGGACCGAGATGGCCCATGCGTTGTTCTGGCAGAACAGGAC
>JBOGVI010000228.1:0-3017 GCA_050692695.1 Actinomycetota bacterium | reverse complement strand
CCAGGAAGCCCCCGTCGGACGTCCCGGACACGCGGGCCGACGCCGGTCCGAGCCGGTGTGGGACGACCACCTGTCCGTCCAGGATCGAGCGCAGGGCGTTCGCGAACCGAGCCACCGGGGTGTCCTTCGTCAGGTAGCCGTGGAACCCCGCGCGAAGCGCCTCCTCGACCGCCCGAGGGTCGCTCAGCGCCGTGAGGGCAACGACCTTGGCTCCTGGGCACCGCTCCAGGATCATGCCACCCACGGCAAGCCCTCCCTGATCCGGCAGCCCCAGATCAACAAGGGCCAGGTCCGGGCACTCTCGCAGGACGGCTTCCGCCGCCTCGCTCCCCCGCGTGACGATCTCGACTTCGTCAACCCCGAGCTGCTCGAGCGTCGGACGGATGGCATCCGCGAAGAGCACGTGATCCTCAACGAGGAGGATTCGCATGCACCCTCCCCCGGCCATCGAGCGGCACCCTGACCTGGAACGTCGATCCCATTCCGTCGGACTTCAGCGAGATCTCCCCCCCGTGGGCCTGCACCACGCGCCGGGCGATGAACAGCCCCAAGCCCTTCCCGTTCCGATTGCCGTTGGCCATGGCTCCGCGGATCAGGGGGTCGAAGACGGCCTCCCACTCGGACGGAGGGATCCCAGAGCCGCGATCGGTCACGCTGACCGTGGCCCAACCGTCGTCCTCCTCGACCAGCACATCCACCGGGGCGTCGGGCGGGGAGTACGAGAGGGCGTTGCGGACGAGGTTGGCGATGGCTCCACGGAGGTGGCCGGGATCGATCCGGGCCCGCACGTGGCGCGGCCCGTGTACCGAGACCCGCCCGTCCCCCATCTCGAGCTCGCATGACTCGACGGCCTGCCCCACCACCCGGACCAGGTCGGTCTCGCGGCAACGGAGACGTCCCGCCCCCACCGACCAGCGAAGGAGGCCGTCCACCAGCCCGGCCAGCTGCTCCAGCTCCCGGAGGGACCTGCGGAGCAGAGCCTGGCTCCCGGACCCGTCCTCTCCCAGAAGGAGGAACTCCAGGACGGCCTTCACCCCCAGGAGCGGCCCCCTGAACTCGTGCGCGGTCCACGCGATCCCCAGGTCGATCCGCTCGCTGCGCCGTTCGGCCTGGACCTTGGTGGTGAGGTAGCGGAGGACCTCCCCGAGGAGGGTGCCAACGACCTCGAGAGACTGCCGCGCCGGCGCGCTGGCGTGCGCGGCGAGCAGGAACGCGTCTCCAGCATCGACCACCTGGACGTCCTCCACCCCGAGGACGCCCCCGAACCGGCGCACGATGTCGTGGCGCTCGGTCATCGCGAGCGATCTCCAGTTCGGGAGGATGGCCATCTCCGCCTGGAGCTCCTTCCGCTTCCTTGTCCCCAGGCCGCGCGCCTCGGTGAGGACGAAGTCCGCCGTCTCGTCGAACGCGACCCACGCCGCAACGGGAACGCGGAACCGTTCGCACACGAACCGTACGGCGATCCGGGCCGCCGCCTCCGGGGACGGAGCCCGCACGAGATCCCGGCCGAGGCTCGCCGCCCGCTCCAGGGTCTCCACCTGGCTCCTGAGACGGCCCTCCTCCGACACGTGGCACAGGGCGCTGGCAACCTGAGCGGCCACCGCCTCCAGCACGTCCCACCGCTCCTCGACGGCAGTTCGCGGCGCCACCACTTCGAGGACGCCCAAGGACCTCCCCCTGCAGACGAGGGGGAGGAGGACCATCGTGCGGCCGGCCGGCCCGGACAGGTTCAGGCGAACCGGTGACTTCGACCGGAAGGCCTCGCGCCGCCTGGCGGAGCGCCCTCGGCCCGCACCGTCAACGTCGGCTTCACTCGATGACGCACGCAGACGACCCGCCCCGTCGGGGAGGGCCAGCCATGCCTCCACCCCATCCGTGCCGAGAGCAGCCTGAACCCACCCGCCCACCGACGCCACGACTTCGTGGAGGTCGGTGGCCGCGGAGAAAGCATGACAGAGATCACGCAGGACTTGCCCGGGGGAGTAGCGACCAGTCGAGACCGATGGGTCCACGGAACCACTCCACAGGATGATTGGCCGGAAAACAGGGGCAAAGGATAGAGCGCGGAGCGCGTTCATGCAAATGGGGGAGGCCGAACGGGGTACCCTAGATGAACGCGAATCGCGCTCGACATTACCGCCCCGCGGGTCACCGAACGTAAGGAACTTACGGTCCCGAGAGGCTGGTACAGGGAAGAGGGAACCCCTACACTGACCGGGTTTCGCCGTCGCGCGACGATCGCCAGCGTCCCCCCCGCGGGTGGATGGGCTGAGCATGGATCGATTCACCGCAGAGGTCGGCCGGGCGCTGCGCCGGGCCCGGCAGGCGAGGGGACTGACCCTACGGGAAGTCGGTCGTCTTTCCCATGGCCGGTTCAAGCCCACGTCGGTGGCGGGCTACGAGCGGGGCGAGAGGAAGATCTCGCTGGAGCGCTTCCGCGACCTGGCCGATTTTTACCGCATCCCCTCGGATCGGCTCCTCGGCCGGGTGCTGGACCGGCTCGATCCCGCGGGCCGGCGCGAGATCGTCGTCGACGTGCGGCGCCTCGCCGAGGAAGAGGCCGAGGAGGCTCGGCTGATCTCCGACTACGTACGGGATGTGCAGGCCGCCCGGGGCGACTACCGAGCGGAGCTCATCACCTTGCGCTCCGGAGACGTCGAGATCCTGGCCAGGGCCTCCGGCAGGGAGCCGACCGAGCTGCTCGGACGGCTAACGGGCGTGGTCCGTCGTGGCAGCGAAGGACCCGAGCGGCCGCGACGAGGGGGCCCCCGACGTCGGCCCCCGCCGGACGTTAGCCGGCCTCAGATCCCCTTCAGGTAGGCCACGGTCTCGCTCAGGCCGTCCACGAGATGGGTCCAGGGGTGCCACCCCAGGAGCTCCACGGCCGACCCGACGTCGAGGGCGATCCGGCGCACCTCGCCGGGCGGCAGGGGCCCGCTGGCCGGCTGGCCGGTGAAGCCGGTGATCTCCGCCAGCATCCGGTACAGGCCGTTCACCGACGTCTCCAGGCCGGTCCC
>JBOGVI010000227.1:0-2264 GCA_050692695.1 Actinomycetota bacterium | reverse complement strand
CCGTAGCCGGCGGCGCGCTCGGCCGGCCCGGCTTCGCCCGTAAAGGCTCCACCGCTCTGGCGGAGGTCGTGGACCGTGACCTCGCAGTCCGGGCAGGCCAGCTCCTGGACGAGCTGCACTGCCGGCTCGCAGACCGGGCACCCAGCGGTGAAGACCTCAACTTGTCGCTTTGCCATCTCGATCATCTCCTTTCGAAAGCGACCGTACAGCTTCAAGTCGACTCGAAGGTCAAGGGGTAATATTCGGCCATGCGCATCGGGAAGCTGGCGGAGGCTTCGGGGATCCCGACGACGACGATCCGCTACTACGAAGAGATCGGGCTCATGCCGCCGCCTCAGCGAACGGCGAGTGGCTACCGGGACTACGAACCGAACTCAGCCTCTCGCCTGGAGTTCATCCAAGCGGCGCAGTCGGTCGGGCTCACCCTCGGAGAGATCCGAGAGATCCTGGCCTTCCGGGACCAGGGCGAGTTCCCCTGTCGTCACGTGGCCGCCCTCATCGACCAGCACGCAGCGGAGCTTTCCCAGCGGATCCGGACCCTGGAGGCGATGCTGCGGGACCTAGAGCGTTTGTCGAAGAAGGCCCAGTCCATTTCTCCCAAGGACGCCAAGGCGGCCGCCTTCTGCCACATCATCGAGGGATCAGGGAGCCACTCCATAGGTGCCCCTGCGGGCTAGAAAATTACGCTAAAGGCCAAAAGCGTAAGCCTACGACGGGACTTTGGTGACTCTCCGCGGCCGGGCAGCAGAACCGTGAGTATTTCGGTTGTCGGCGGAGCGTCGGGGCCCGTTCAGGATCCTGCACCGATCCTCGTCGCCCGGCCGAGAG
This sequence comes from Actinomycetota bacterium, assembly GCA_050692695.1. GTDB lineage: Bacteria > Actinomycetota > UBA4738 > UBA4738 > HRBIN12 > AC-69. The sequence continues at coordinate 1,436 of JBOGVI010000227.1, read as the reverse complement.
GAGACCCGCCTCCGTTCAGCCGGCGGCGTAGATGGCGGGCCGGTAGCGCGGCGTGGGGATCGGGTCGGCGTGGGTCCGGGCCGATTCGAGCCAGGCCTGTTGGGCTTGGAGGACCTCGGCGAGGGCTTCTTCGGGGGTGCCGCCGTGGGCGGAGCAGTAGGTGAGGTCGGGCACGTCGCCGATCCAGGCGTCGTCCTCGGCGCTCCAGAACACGTTGATGTGATACTCGCTCACTTCTTCTCCTCGGGCAGGGTCAGGGGCTGCCGTTGAACGAGAAGCCGTAGGGCGGGTCAGCTGGCTTGGGCTTGGGTTTCCATGCGGGCGGATGGGCGGCCGGTGTAGAGGGTGTCGGGGGCGAGGTCGGCGCCGTTGGGCCAGACGATGGTGCCGGCGTCGGGGTCGACGCGCACCGTGGCGAAGACGGCGGGGTCGCTGCGGATCTCGTCGAAGACGGGGCCGTACAGGTAGGGCGCCAGGTCAATGGTTTTCTCGGTGTCGTCCTCGAAGCGCAGCCGTACGACCTGGGCCTCGACGACCTCGACGTGGGTGATGTCCATGGCCTTGGCCTTTCCGTTCTACGGCAGCGGATCGATGGTACCGGGCGCTTCGCCGTGGGTGGCCCGCTCCCAGCAGGCGGCGAGCTCGGCGGGATGTTCGGCGACCCATTCGGCGACGAGACGGGCGGCCCGGCGGGGCAGCGAACCCTCGACGATCTCCCCGGTGACGATGGAGATCTTGGCCTTGTGTTCCCCGTAGCGGGCGTGGACGTGGGGCGGCGGGTGATCCTCGTAGTACACGTAGATGGCGATCCCGTAGAAGAAACTCAGCCGGGGCACGGCCCGCCGTCCTCCAAGTGGGCGACCAGGACGTCAAAGGCGGCTTTGGGGGTGGGGTGCCCTTCGGTGCGCCACAAGGCGCCGAAGTCCTCGCCGGTGGGGTTGTGGGCGGCGGTGTAGGTGCTGGGCCCCCAGGTGTGGCCGAGCCATTCGCGTTCTTCGGCGATCATCCCGGCCAGGTCGCCGGTCTGGTCGAAGACCTGCCAGCGGGCCCACCCCGAGGTCTTCACCGCCGGAGTGTCGGTGTGGATGTGGCGTTCCATGTGGTAGCTGCCGCTCATCGCTCTCCTCTTCCCGGTCCCTATCCTGCCCGCCAGTTACGACAGCCTGAGTCGTTCTTGTCGTTGCCCTTCGGGCAGCGATGCCCCTGCATCGCTGACGTGAACGCGCCGCTGCTCCGGGTCGGAGCGGGGTCAAGGGACGGCCGCAGGCCGAGCGAGAACCGGAGCGCAGCGGAGGCTCGGAGCGGCCCTTGACGCCGTGGAGGCCCGGTGCCACCCCTTCACCTGCGGGCACAACGCCTGCAATAGCAACAGATGCGGGGCGCTGTAGGGCGTTCTCCGGCCGGTTGGGATCGGGGCCGGGATGATCGGACCTTCC
>JBOGVI010000226.1:0-1615 GCA_050692695.1 Actinomycetota bacterium | reverse complement strand
GGCCAGGCCACGCCGGCGCCGCCGGTCGGCACGGCCCTCGGCCAGCACGGCGTGAACATCATGGAGTTCTGCCGGCAGTACAACGAGCAGACCCAGCAGTTCGCCGGGCAGGTCATCCCGGTCGAGCTGACGATCTACGAGGACCGCTCGTTCTCGTTCGTGACGAAGCAGCCACCTGCCGCCGAGCTGATCAAGCAGGCCGTCGGCATCGAGAAGGGCTCCGGGGAGCCCAACCGGGAGAAGGTCGCCAGCATCACCGAGGGCCAGCTCCGGAGGATCGCCGAGCGGAAGATGGCCGACCTCAACGCCAACGACGTCGAGGCGGCCATGAAGATCCTCGCCGGCACGGCCCGAAGCATGGGCGTGGAGGTGGCCCCATGATCGGCAAGCGATACCACGAGGCGGCCAAGCTCCTCGATCGGGAGCGGGAGTACCCGCCGGCTGAGGCGATCCAGCTCGTGAAGCGGTTCCCCAAGGCAAGGTTCGACGAGACGGTGGAGATCGCGTTCCGTCTGGGGATCGATCCTCGCAAAGCCGACCAGATGGTCCGGGGGACGGTGTCGCTCCCGAACGGGACCGGGAAGTTGGTCCGGGTGGCCGTGTTCGCTACCGGCCCGAAGGCGACCGAGGCCAAGGAGGCCGGCGCCGACGTCGTAGGTGGCGAGGAACTGGTCGAGGAGGTCTTGAAAGGCAACATCGACTTCGACGCCACGGTCGCAACGCCCGACATGATGGCCGCCGTGGGCAAAGCCGGTCGCGTCCTCGGACCCCGGGGACTGATGCCGAACCCCAAGACCGGCACGGTGACGGCCGATATCGCCAAGGCCGTCTCGGACATCAAGGGCGGCCGGGTCGAGTACCGAGCGGACCGCACGGGAAACCTGCACGCGATCATCGGGAAGAGTTCGTTCTCCGAGCAGCAGCTGCTCGAGAACTACCTCACGGTGGTGGACGAAGTGCTTCGGGCCAAGCCGTCCGCTGCCAAGGGTAAGTACGTGAAGAGCTGCACCCTGGCGACGACCATGGGCCCCGGTATCCGCATCGACACGAACCGGTTGAAGGGGACGGAAGCCACCGCCATCCCCGCCTAAGGGTATCGGGAGCTGGAGAGGGAACGAGCCGGGCTCGAGGCCTAGCCTGAGCCACCGTCGGCGAGCCGGTATCCGACGCCGCGAACAGTCCGGATGTACCGCGGGGCCTGCGGGTCATCCCCGATCTTCCGCCGCAAGCTGGACATGTGGACGTCCACCACGTGGTCGTCCCCGTACCAGTTCTCCCCCCAGATCCTTTCCAGGAGCTGCGAACGCGAGAAGACCAGGCGGGGGTGCTCGGAGATCGCGTCGAGCAAGTCGAACTCGATCCGCGTGAGGTCCACCTTGACGCTTCCCACGCGCACCTCGCGGGCGCCGGGGTCGATCGTGAGGTCGCCGAACCGGCGTTCGGATGAGCCTGTCGTCGACCCCCTGGGGCGGCGAAGCATGGCCCGGATCCGCGCCACGAGCTCGCGAGGGGAGAAGGGCTTGGTCATGTAGTCGTCCGCCCCGACGGACAGCCCGACCAGCTTGTCGATCTCGTCGTCCCGGAACGTCAGGATCACGACGTAGGCCTCGCTGAA
>JBOGVI010000225.1:0-7311 GCA_050692695.1 Actinomycetota bacterium | reverse complement strand
AGCTGCTGGGGCCGCCCCTGGACCGGTGGGGCGCGCTGGTCGGGGTGGGCCTCGCGTGGATCGGCCTGGGCGCCCCGGAGGTCTCGCTCGACGGCGAGTTGGACCGGCTGAGGGCGCGAGCGGGGGTGCTGGGCGGCATCGCCGCCGTGATCAGAGGCGCCGGCGGGCTGGGAGACGACTCGCCGCCCGGGCTCGACATCCACCGCCGCCTGAAGGCCGCCTTCGATCCGGCCGGCGTGCTGGCCCCCGGCCGGTTCTGGGGTGGGATCTGATGGCGGTCCACCCGAACGAGCAGAGCGCGCTCCCGCTCGGCGCGGAGATGCCGGAGGGAGCTCGGTTCATCGGGCCCATCGGGCTGGCGGCGAACTGGCGGCTCGGTGACGCGCCTTCCGACGACGACCTCGCCACGTGCGTCGCCTGCGGCCTGTGCCTCCCCCACTGCCCGACCTACCGGCTCACCGGCGAGGAATCGGCATCCCCCCGAGGCCGCATCGCCGCGATGCGCGCGGTGGCCGAAGGCCGGGCGGAGGTGGATCAGACCTTCGCCCGGCTCATGGATCTCTGTCTGGAGTGCCGCGCCTGCGAGGACGTGTGTCCTTCGCACGTGCCGTTCGGCCGGATGATGGAACGGGCCAGGGTCCAGATCGAGCCGCTCCGCGGCCGCGGCGCCCGGTTCGTCCGGTGGTTCGGCCTGAGCGTGGTCCTCCGGCGGCGGTGGCTGCTCTCGACGGCCCGGCTCCTCACGCCCTTCGCGCGCCCGTTCCTCCGCCGGCGGGTCCGCCGGTTCATCCCGTACGGTGCCCCAGGGCCCCGCGTCCCCAGGGTCCTTGAGCCAGAAGGTGAGCAGAAGGGGACGGTGGCCATCCTCATCGGCTGCGTGCAGGACCAGTGGTATCGCTCGGCGAACCGGGCCACCGCACGCGTGCTGGCCCGGAACGGCTGGCGCGTCGTGGCCCCCCGGCGGCAGCGATGCTGCGGCGCACTCCAGGCCCACAATGGGCGACTCGAGACGGCGCGGAAGCTCGCCCGGAAGAACCTCCGAGCGCTCGGGGGGGCCGACTGGATCGTAGTGAACGCCGCGGGATGCGGCGCGCACATGAAGGAGTACAGCGATCTGCTGGGAAGCGAGGAGGCCGAGGCTTTCACGGCCAGGGTCCGCGATCTGATGGAGTTCCTGGCGGACCACGGCATCGAAGCGCCAGCCCACGGTCCGGCCCATGGGGCCCGGGTCCGGGTGGCGTACCACGACCCGTGCCACGCGCTCCGGGCCCAGCGGATCCGCGAGCAGCCCCGGGCCGTACTGCGGCAGGTCCCGAACCTGACGATCGTCGAGATCCCGAACGGGGACCGGTGCTGCGGGGCGGCCGGCCTCTACAACGTGCTGGAGCCCGAGATGTCAGACGAGTTGATGCGGCAGAAGGCCGAGGCCGTCGTGTCCACCGGCGCGGCCGTCGTGGCATCGGCCAATCCGGGCTGCACGATGCAGATCGCGGCCGGACTCCGGGGCCTCGGCAAGGAGGTCGAGGTGCTGCACCCGGTCGAGATCCTGGACCGGGCGTACTCGTCCCAGGACGGGGACGGATAGCAAAAGGCGGCCCCGGAGGGCCGCCTTCGCTATCCGTCGAGGACCAGCCGCTACATGCCGAGCGCCTGGCGGGCCTTCGCGTTGTCGCTCGTCACGATCACGCCGCGGTCGTGGGTCGCCAGGTACAGGACCTGGATGTTGACCCCGGCGTCGGCAAGCGCCCGGGCGGCCTTGCCGAGGGCCCCCGGCCGGTCCGCGTCCTTCGACATGTCGGAGACGAGCGGGTCGGACTCGCCTTCGACCTTGATCCCGGCTCCCTCGAGGGCCTGGCGGGCCTTCGCGGCGTCCTCCACCAGGACGTGGGTGATGCCGCGGCCTTCAACCCCGATCCCGCAGATCCCCTCGATGTTGACGCCGGCCTTGCCCAACGCCTCGCCGAGGTCAGCCAGCGTCCCCGGCCGGTCCTCCAGGCTGATCGTGAGGTCCTTGGCCATGGACCACCTCCCTTCCGTGTACCGCCGGTTTACTCCGGCCGTCCGTCCGCAGTCAATCCCCCCTGGACTGGGACGGCCTTGCCCTCCTCTCCCGAACTTCAGTAGAGTCCGCGGGATCCAGGGCCTGGCGAAAGGAGGGGGGATGCGAAGGTTCACGGTCTTCTTCATGGTGGTCGCGGCGATGCTCCTCGTCGCCGGAGCCGTTGCCGCCGACCCGCGAGACCTCACCACCGGAGGGGTTCTGACCGACGACCCGTCGGGCCACGAGGAGTTCACGGGCTTCGACGGGGACGTCTCGAGCGTCTCGGCCTCTCTGGGAGGAGAGGTAAGCGCGACGCGGGCGGCCGGGTCGTCACGCAACATCAGGCTGGTCGGGGCGCTCGGGCTCGCAGGCGGGCCCGAGACACAGGCGGACGTGGCCGGGTACAAGAACCTCGCCTTCGTGGGCAAGTGGCGGGGGATCTGCCCGGGCACGGGAGTCGACATCATCGACATCTCGCGGCCCTCCGCGCCGGTCAAGATCGCCGACACGCTGGATTACGCCGACACGTCCATGGAGGACATGGAGGCCATCCGCATCGGCGACAGGGACGTACTGGGGATCGGGCTCCAGGACTGCGGGGGCGTGGCCGCCCAGGGAGCGTCGGGCTTCGAGCTCTACGACATCACCGACCCGGCCAACCCCCAGCTCCTGTCGTTCTTCGACGTGGACCAGTTCGCTAACGTCACCGGGGTCCACGAGCTGGACATCACCACCACGCCCGATGAGCGGACCCTGGCGCTGCTCGCCGTGCCCGACCTGGAGGCCATCACCTCGGACGACGAGGGCCTGAACGGCACGGGTGACCTGCTCATCCTGGACATCAGCGACCCGGCCAACCCCACCCTCGCCGGGGAGTGGGGGGTGCTGGACGAGCCCTCGCTGGGCGTGCCCTTCTACCTCGACGTGCGACGGGGGGCCGACGCCCGGACGCTCCTTCACAGCGCCCGCGCCAACGCCGACGGCACGAGGGCGTACCTGTCCTACTGGGACGGTGGTTTCATCACCCTCGACATCAGCGACCCGTCCAACCCGACCTTCGTCGGTGGCACCGAGCAGGAACTCGACGAGGAGGGCAACGCCCACTCGGTGGACGAGGCCCGTGGCGGGAACCTGTTGGTGACGGCGGACGAGGACGGGGCGCCGTTCGAGTTCCAGTTCACCAGCAACGCGTTCGCCGGCACCCGCATCGCGATCGAGGGCACCTTCACACCCCCGATCGTGGATCTGCCCGGCCGCGAGATGGCCGGCGAAGTGGTCCACGTCGGGCGTGGCTGCCCTGCCGACCCGGCGGGCACGGGGCTCGCGGCCGACGATCCCTACCTGACCGACCCCACGGGGAAGATCGCCCTGATCGAGCGGGGCCTGTGCCGCTTCGACAACAAGATCGCCCGGGCGCAGCAGGAAGGGGCCGTCGGGGCCGTCGTGTACAACAACGCGGCAGGCGGTGAGGGCCTGGTCCTGATGGGCGGGGACAACCCGGTCGTCCTCGGAGCTCCCTCCGTCGTCGGGACCACGATCACCATCCCCGGCGTGTTCGTCCAGCGGAGCACCGGGCTGCTCCTCCGGGACGGGGCTCCACCGGTCACCGCCCGGGCTGCAGCCGTGTTCAACGGCTGGGGGTACATGCGGATCTTCGACACGAGCGACGCGTCCAACCCGGTGCAGCTGGCCGAGTGGCACTCGCCGGGGACCGACGACGAGTCGATCGCCACGGAGGGGACGTTCACCATCCACAACCCCGAGGTTCGGGGCAACCGGGTGTTCGCCTCCTGGTACAACGAGGGCTTCTTCGTCATCGACATCACCCAGCCCTCGGCCCCGCGGGAGATCGGGCACTGGCAGGGTTCGGGACAACCGGAAGGCGCGCCGCCGGTCAACCTGTGGAGCGTGGTGCCCCACGGCAATCTGCTCCTGGCGAGCGACCGCAGCTTCGGGCTCTACATCCTGAGGCTCGTGCCGTAGCAGCGGGGACGAAGATGGAGAGGGGTCCGGCTCATTCGGGCCCCTCTCCCGAGCGTGGCGAGGCTCGGGCGGGACCCGCCTAGAGGTAGCTCCGGAGTTCCCAAAGCTCGGGGAAGAACCGCTTGCTCAAGGTCGTCCGGAGATACGAGACGCCGCTCGAGCCGCCGGTCCCCCGCTTGCTCCCGATCTCTCGCTCGACCATCAGCACGTGGTTGTTCCGCCAGATGGCCACGGCCTCGTCGTGATCGAGCAGCCCCTCGGACACGGCGAACAGCGCAGCATGCGTCGGCTCGCGGGCCATGCGGCGCAAGCTGTCCCGGCGGGCTTCCTCGTCACCCGCGGGCATGGACAGGCCGTTCGCTTCGAGCATCCCGCAGAACCCATCCCACAGGGTCGGCTCGGCGAGGCGCTCCTCCAGCCGGGCCCGCTCATCCGGCGAGGGGGCCAGGTCGTCCAGATACCGCCGGTCCTTCAGCCCGGAGAGGAACTCGACCTCCCGGAACTGGGCCGACTGGAACCCCGACGCCGGCGCGAGGAGCGTCCGGAACTCCAGGAAGTCCTGGGGGGTCATGGTCTGGAGCACCTCGATGTGCTCGATCAGCACGCGCTCGATGGCGTGAACCCTCGTGAGGTAGTGCCTGGTCCGCTCGGGATCGTTCGCCAGCATCCGGTCACGGATCGACTCTAACTCGACCAGCAGCTGCTTGAACCACAGCTCGTACGCCTGGTGGACCACGATGAACAGGTGCTCGTCGTGGACCGGTGGGTCCGACCGGAGCTCCTGGAGCGAGAGAAGCTCGGGGACCTTCAGGTAGTCGCCGTAGGTGAAGAGGCCTTCGTCGGTCGGCTCGGTGAGCCGCCCCATCCGCCTGACCCGCCCGGGCTGCCGCGGCGTCTCCACGGGCCGAATCCTATGCCAGGGTCAGCCGGCCAGAACGCGCCCCAGCTCCTCCAGGCTCTCCAGGTTGTGGCCGGGGAGGAACACGTCGATCGACGGGAGCGCCGCCGCCATCCCTCGCGCCAGCGGCTCGTAGCGCGGACTCCCCTTCAGTGGGTTCACCCACACGACCTTGTGCGCGAGCCGGCGGAGCCGTGCCATCTGGTGGCGAAGCAGCTCCGGCTCCCCCCGTTCCAGTCCGTCCGAGCAGATGACCGCCACCGAGCCACGGAGCGCCGCGCGCTGGCTCCACTCATCGAGCAGGTCCTTCAGCGACGCGCCGATCCTGGTCCCGCCCTCCCAATCGGCCACCCGCTTCCCCACCTCGTGCAGCGCGCGGTCAGGATCCTTCGAGCGCAACGTCCGCGTGACCCGGGTGAGCCGGGTGCCGAAACAGAACACCTCGACCCTTCGCCCGGCGGCCATCGCCGCGAACGCGAACTGCATCAGCGCCCGCGCGTACGGAGCCATGGAGCCAGAAACGTCGAGGATCAGGACGAGCGGCCGGGCCCGGCTGCGCCGGGCTCGCCAAGCCCGGTGGAACGGCTCGCCCTCCGTCCGAAGCGACTTCCGGAGCGTTCGTCGGACGTCGAACCGGGGTCCGGCCGTGGCGATCCGGAGCCGCCGGGTCCTGCGGACAGGCACCGTCACGGCGAGCCGGCGGATCAGGTGCGCCACCCGAAGCCGCTCGTCCTCCGAGAGGTCGGCGAATGACTTGTCGCGGAGGACTTCAACGGCGCTGGCCACGATACGGATGGCGGCGTCGCCCTCCGGCTCCGCGTCCTCACCGGCGGCGTGCCATCGCGCGGCAACCAACCCCTTCTCGACCACGACCTCTCCCGGCGGCTCTGCCCCGGCGGCCGGGACCGGCGCCTTCGGCAGGACCATCTGCGCGATGGGCGGAAGCCCCACACCCGTCCGGAAGTACTGGCCGAAGGCGAGGTCGAACACCTCAACGTCCTCGGGACGGGAGATCAGCGAAGCTCGGGCGACCCAGTACAGGTCATCGCGGTCCAGGGGGCTGAGCGCGGCGGCCCCGCGACAGAACGTCACGATCCGCCCAGTGCCCACCGGCAGACCGCGCCGCCGGAGCTCCCGCCCGAACCCGATCAGGCGCTCGAGCCCGCCGTCCTCAGCCGTCGGCGTCGCCGACCACCTCGGCGATGTTGGACACGGCGAGCTCCTGATCCTCGTGGTCCTTCAGCACGGCGCCGAGCGTCGCCTTCGCCGTGTCCTCGTCCAGGCGCTCCACGCCCAGGAACGAGAGGGCGTTCGCCCAGTCGATGGTCTCCGCGACCCCCGGGCGTTTCGCGACGTCGAGCGAGCGCAGGCGGGCCACCGCGCCGGCGACGTCCCGGGCGATGGTCTCGGAGACCTCGGGGGCCCGGGTGCGCACGATCTCGACCTCCCGCTCCAGCGAAGGGTGGTCGATCCAGTGGTACAGGCACCGACGCTTGAGGGCGTCGTGCAGCTCGCGCGTCCGGTTCGACGTGACGACCACGGCCGGAGGCTCATCGGCGCCGATCCGCCCGATCTCGGGGATCGTGACCGCGAACTCCGAAAAGACCTCGAGGAGGAACGCCTCGAACTCGTCGTCGGCTCGGTCCAGCTCGTCGACCAGGAGCACCGCCTTCGACCCGGATCGGATCGCGGCGAGGAGGGGCCGCTCCACCAGGTACTCCGGCCCGAACAGGTCCTGCACGTGGGTCTCGGCCGTGACGTCCTGCATGGCCCGGACGGCGATCAGCTGGCGCGAGTAGTTCCACTCGTACAGGGCCTGGGAAGCATCGATGCCCTCGTAGCACTGGAGACGGATCAGCTCCCGGCCGAGGAGCGACGCGAGCACCTTTCCCACCTCGGTCTTGCCCACGCCGGCCTCTCCCTCCAGCAGGAGCGGCTTGTCGAGGGACACTGCGAGGTAGATGGCGGTGGACAGGCCACGGTCGGCCAGGTAGTGCTCGCCGCGCAGCTCGTCCTGGAGCTCTTCGACCGAGTCGTAGGGCAGCCGGCTCATGTCGGCTCCAGCGTACCGGCTCCCGGATCGGGACGGGGCCGGGCTAGCGGACCGGGCCTTGGGTCTCGCCCGGCCGGGTCGCCATCGTCGGCGGGAGCGGGACGCGGACGCCCCGCTCGGTGAGGCGCCGGCTGATCCGCTCGCGGAGCCGGCGCTCGGCGTCCCATCGCTTGGAGGGCCGGACGTCCGCCACCAGGCGAACCACGAGGGCGTAGTCGGCCAGGCTCTCCACGCCGAGGATGCTCGGCCCCTCCATGATCCAATCGGCGAGCACCGGATCCTGCCGGATCTCCTCGAACAGCTCCTCGAGGATCACCCGGACCGCGTCCACGTCCT
>JBOGVI010000224.1:0-1619 GCA_050692695.1 Actinomycetota bacterium | reverse complement strand
CTCCAGCCGCTCAGGGCGCACAGCTCGTCGAGCATCGGTCCCTTCTCGGCCTTCGAGGCCCTCCCGTACCGCCTGGCCATCTCCTTGGTCACTGCCTTCCTTTGCGCCATGGACAGCCCCACCGCCGGTCTCCTCCCTCGCCGCGGCTCTCGCCGCCGAGGGTGGACCCGTCGAGGACATTTCCATGTGAGGCAGCAGGCTCAGTTCGAGGACATTCTTTGTGAGTCAACGCGCCCTCTTGTGCTGTAGGCCACCGGAGGGATAGGATCGGAAAAGTCCACTCTTCCCCCCGATGATCCCTCCTTCGAGGACTCGCGGCCCACCGGCCGCCATTGTAGGAGCTCGCGGTAGGCAAGCGTGATGTGCGCGGTTCGTCGAACGGAAGCTCCGTCTCATCTCGTTCCCACGACATCCTGAGGGGGTGTTGCCATGAAGAAGCGAATTCCCGTGCTTCTCGCGTTGCTGATGCTCTCGCTCGCCGCGTTCGGCACCGGCGGGGCACAGGGCGCCGAGAGCTCGGCCAAGTTCGACTACCACATCGCCGACGCCTTTATCGCGGCGGCCACTGAGATCCCGCAGACCGGTGCCCAGGCCCGAGCCGACAACGGAGACACGGTCTCCGTGACCGGGAGTGGGACCTTCAACACGGCGTCCATGAAGGCCACCGGAGGCGGTTCTTTCGTGCATCGGACCGCAGTGGGCGAGGTCGTGGGCGACGGCACCTGGACCGCCACCGGGGTCGAGAGCTTTACCCCCTGGGGATGTGGTGGGGGCTTCCCGCCCAACTTCTGCGGGGGACTCCTGGTCCTCAACGTGCACCTCGTGGCGACGGGCGGAGCGCCAGAAGCCGACGGCGTCCTGACGGTGAGCTGTCTGATCGGGGCGAGGGTTCCGGCCGGCGCCGAGGAGGGGATCACGCTCGACGTCCCCGCCCTCCTGATCAACTTCGACGAGCTCATCGCGGAGGCGAGCGGGCTGACGCTCTACCGCTCGAGAAGCAAGAGCTGAACAGCCGACCCGGAGAAGGACCCCCGGCCTGGCGCCGGGGGTCCTTTCTCACCCGAGTGTCGCGCAGAGGTCCTCTTGGATACCGGACTGGCTGAGCGTCCTGGTCATCGTGTCGCTGAGGCGTTGGTGAACGATTCGACCGTAATTGATGAAGAAGACTCCGGGGCCAGAGTCGAGCTGTCCGGGGGAGAACCAGAAGAGAGCGGGTCCCGTCGCCACGCGGATGCCGTCCGCGAATGTGGCGATGGCGGGGCCGGAGACGTTCCGGACCACTGACGTGCCGGTCTCCGCGTTCGTCATCTGGACGACGAGCCGTCCCTCGGTGATCTCCCTGACCTTGTTCCCCTGGTCGTCGAAGAACGTGATGGTGTGCAGGTCGTGCGCCACCACGTGGATCGCGACGGGGAAGTCACAGGGGCCCGCATCGACCGTGAAGTCCTCGAACGCCTCGTCGGGGACCTCCTCTCGTTCGGGTGGACCAGCAGACGCTCCGCTTGCCGAGAGCACAAGCGTGAGTCCCGTTGTTAGCAGGAACGCGAGGATGCGCTTCGTCTCGAACCTCCCTCCCGTCGCGCCATACGAAGCAGGCGAGGTTCACGCTAGGGATTGGC